>JAGLTY010000363.1 GCA_023135025.1 Bacteroidales bacterium
GGAAGGATCTTGTATCAAAAGTGCTCCGTGAGCAAAATGAGATGGAAGAGCTCTCCTTCCAGGTCCTGAAGGTCCTGAACAGCTATATCCAGTCGACTCAGGCTGCCTTTTACCTCTACAATGAAGAGTCAAAACTCCTGATCAATACAGCCACATACGCTTATAACCGGAAAAAATATCTGGAACAGGAGTTTAAAATCGGGGAGGGACTGGTGGGACAGTGTGCCTTTGAAATGGACTATATCTACCGTACCGAGATTCCTGAAGATTACACGACCATTAGCTCGGGGATCCTGGGTGATCAGAAGCCCGAAAGCATCCTGCTGGTGCCACTGATCTCCAACGAAGTGTTGCAGGGGGTTCTGGAATTTGCCTTTCTGAAGGAGCGCATTCCCAAACTGACCATCCAGTTCCTGCTGGAACTTGGAGAGATCATTGCCCGGACCATTCTGAACCTGAAGATGAACCTGCGCACCCAGAGGTGGCTGGAGGAGTCACGTACCATGACCGAAGAGCTGCAGAAGAATGAGGCTCAGCTACAGAAGACCGCTAAGGAGATGGTCTCGGCACAGAATAACCTGGAGCGTGCCAATATCCAGCTGGAGGGCAAAATCAATGAGGCCCGTCAGGCCAATGACAGGCTTCACCTGATGCTTGAGCATGCATCTGAAATTATCTCCATCTATGATAGAGATGCAACCCTCACCTATATCAGTCCATCCGTGATCAATATTTTTGGTTACTCGGTGGAGGAGATGATGGCAGGCAAGGACCTGGAACGTATCGGAAAGGATGATGCCACCCGGCTGCGCAGGATATTTGACCACCTGCAGGAGAATCCCGGGGCGATAGAGAGTCTGGAATACTCGTTTATTAAGAAAAACGGCGAAAGGATTTTTCTTCGCACATCCTGCAGGAGCATGCTGGACGATACCGCCATCAAAGGTTTTTTGCTGAATACAACTGATATTACCGAATCGGTGCGGGTTGAGAGGGAACAGCGCCTGAAAACCAGGATGCAGTCGCTTTCGGAAAATTCAACGGACCTGATCCTGCGCATCAGTACATCGGGCGATATCTATTATGCCAACCCCATTGTGGAGGAGTATACCGATATCGCTCCCTCCTCCATTGTCAACCGCAATATAAGCGAAGTGCCCTTTAAGCAGGCCATCACAACCCTGCTCGATGAGATCCTCACCTCCATGGCCCAATCGCCGGTGAAAAAAAACTTCCAGCTGACCCTCTCCATGGAGAGAGGCGGGTTCAGGACCGAAAGAATCCTGAATGTGTATGCCATCCCCGAGTTCCAGGGGAAGGAGCTGGAGACCATCCTGATTGTGGGCCACGATATCACCGAGGCCAAACAGATAGAGAAAGAGATCAAGGTTCAGAACCGGAAGGTGCAGGACAGTATCAATTATGCCGAACGGATCCAGTCGTCCATTCTCCCCGATATTGCACGTATCCGGAAAGCGTTCCCAAGGAGTTTTGTCTACTATCAGCCAAGGGATGTGATTTCGGGCGACTTTCCCTGGTTCTTTGAGACGGACGATTCGTTCTATATTGCCGCAGTGGACTGTACCGGGCACGGTGTACCCGGAGCGCTGCTTTCGCTGGTGGGACTCTTCCTGCTGAACAATATTACAGGACTGAACCCCGGAATCTCTGCCGGTGATTTATGTGAATCGCTTCACCTGGAGGTAAGAAAAGCCCTGAAACAGGACCGTGACAAGTCCGAAACCCGCGATGGAATGGATATGGCGCTCTGCCGGTTTATGAAAAAGAGACCGGTAATGGAGTTTGCAGGGGCACACCGGCCCCTCTACCTGCTTTCAGAAGGGGAGGTCACTATTCACAAAGGCGACCGCAAGGCCATTGGCGGACTGAAGCATCCAAGGAAACCGGAGAAACCCTTTACCAATATGGAGGTGCCTTACCGGCCGGGCGACAAGTTCTTCTTTTTTACCGACGGTCTGACCGACCAGATGGGCGGCCCGGAAGGACTCAAGTACGGTTCGGGAAGGGTGAGACAGGTGCTCCTTGAAAATGCAGGCTATACCATTCCCCAGTTTAATGACCATTTCAGAAGCGACTTCGCAGCCTGGATGGGCAACGATCAACAGCTGGACGACCTGCTCCTGATTGGTATCGAAGTTTGATTTTTCCTATATTTATAGCATTATGAGCTTTACCGGCGAATCTAAAGGATTTATCAACTATATCTTTGATCGGTACACCAACCTGAGCATCAAAGATATAACCCTGGTTTTTGAAGGGCAGATCACCCACCAGGTGATGAAGGCACTTACCGGACTGGTGGAGGAGCAGCTGGACGAAGTGGAAGATGACAAAGTGCTCCGCAGAGTCTATCATGTGATGGTCGAGTCGCTTCAGAATATCAACCGGCATGCCGAAGCATATGAACACCGGGGGCATCCCTATCCGGGAATGGGACTGGTGCTGGTGGCCAAGAACAAGGAGCGTTTCCAGGTAACCACCGGCAATATTGTAGAGAACGGACATGCAGAGGAGATCGCCCTGTTCCTGGGTAAACTGAACAATTTGGATCAGGATGACCTGGATGATCTCTACAAGAAGCAGCTGCGCGAAGGGATTGTCTCACCCAAGGGAGGTGCCGGCCTTG
>JAGLTY010000364.1 GCA_023135025.1 Bacteroidales bacterium
ATATGTGGGAGAAGAAGGATGGAGAATTTCGCCCAACCTCCTATGGAGAGATGCGTGAACAGGTATACCAGTTTGCCGCGGGTTTGATGACGCTGGGGATCAAAAAGGGAGACCGGATCACCCTTCTTGCCGAGGGCCGCACCTGGTGGGTGGTGGCGGAAATGAGCATGTTCTACCTGAGCGCCATCGATGTTCCCATCTCTATCCAGTTGAACGAACCGGCCGACCTGACCTTCCGGATCAAACACTCAGAATCGCGCATGATCATCGTATCAGGAAGCCAGGTCAGGAAGATTGATGCCATAAAGAACAAGCTTCCACTCCTGGAGAAGATCATCCTGATGGACCCCAAAGAGAGGTACGATAAGGATGAGCTCTATATGGGCGATGTCATGGAGGATGGTAAAAAGCTCCTGGAGGAGGATTTTGACTCCTTTAAAAAAGTTTACGAATCGGTTAGTCCGGACGATGTGGCCAACATATGCTACACCTCCGGCACCACCTCCGATCCCAAGGGTATCATGCTGAGTCAGCGCAACTACACCGCCAATACGGAGCAGGCCCTCTCCATTCTTACAGTCCCGGAACATTACAAGATGTTTCTCTTCCTGCCCTGGGACCACAGCTTTGCCCATACGGCCGGACTCTTTACTGTCATGTCTGTGGGTGCCAGCATTGCTGCCCTGGAGATGGGAAAAAGCGTCATTGAAACCACCAAAAACATCTCCAAGAACATCAAGGAGGTAAAGCCGGATTTGATGTTCAGTGTTCCCACCATTTCCAAAAATTTCAGGAATAACATAGAAAGCGCAGTCAGGGCCAAGGGGAATTTCACCTGGTCGCTGTTCCAGGCCGGGCTGAAGATAGCCTACCGTTACAATGGCATTGCCTGGGACAAAGGGAGAGGAATGAAAGCGCTGCTAAAACCAATTTATGCCCTGTTCGATGCGGTCATCTTCAAGAAAGTAAGGGATGGCCTGGGTGGAAATATGCAATATTTCTTTGGTGGCGGAGCACTTCTTGATATTGAATTGCAGCGTTTCTTCTATGCCATAGGAATACCGATATACCAGGGATATGGACTCACCGAAGCCAGCCCGATCATCAGTGCCAACGGAGAAAATGCCTATAAAATGGGATCATCAGGACTGATCCCGGAAAACATGGAGGTAAAGATTTGCAATGACGAGGGTATCGAGGAGCCCCTGGGTGAGAAGGGTGAAATCGTGATCAAGGGCGAAAACGTAATGAAAGGGTACTGGAAAAATGAAGAGACCACAGCCGAGACCATTAAGGATGGATGGCTCTTCACGGGCGATATGGGATATATGGATCCGGACGGATTCCTCTATGTGCTCGGCCGGTACAAGAGTCTGCTGATAGCCGATGATGGGGAGAAATTTAGTCCGGAAGGGATCGAGGAGTCCTTTACTGACCAGTCTGAATACATCAGCCAGGCACTGCTACACAACAACCAGAATCCCTATACCGTGGCGCTGATTTATCCAGATCCCACTGCCCTCAATCGATATTTGAAGGAAAAAGGATTAGCTGCTGATTCCGATGAAGGCATTGAAGCGTGCCTCACCCTGCTGAACAATGAGGTAAGGGAGTACCGGAAAAACGGGAAATATGGTGATCTGTTTCCTCAAAGATGGATTCCCGCCAATATGGGGATTATTGCGGAAGGTTTTACCCTGGAAAACAGGCTGATGAATACCACCTACAAGGTGGTGAGGCCCAAGGTGGAGGAGCATTACAAAAAGCTGTTTGAATTCCTCTACACCCCTGAATCCAAAAAGGTGGTCAATCCCCAAAACATGGAGGCCATGAAACAGCTGCTCAATGGCTAAGCCACAATGGTAACTCCCTGCAGTTGCAGTTTCTCCAGCTGCCAGGAGGGAATCCGGTTTCCCATCACATTGAGATAACTCAGATGCGACAGCTCAAAAAGGGGGGAGATATCGTCCACATCATTGTAGGAGATATCGAGCACCTGCAGCACAGTCAGGTTGTATAAAGCATCTACCAGTCCGATCTGGTTGTTGGAGAGGTAGAGCCGCTCCACCTGGTGCAGTTCGCCCAGTTCGCTGATATCAGTCAGGTTATTGTTGGAGAGATCCACCGCCCTGACATAGCGGCAGGCTGCGATCCCATCCAGATCCTCCAGCTCATAGTCAGCCATCTCAATCTCCTCCAGCTCCTCAAGCAGATAGATGGGGAAATCCACATTCAAATTGCCATAGACCCTCCGTTTCAATATGGTAAGGAAACTGCGCAGATCAAAATCCGAATCTTCACCGGTATCCTCCACAAACTCATCGCCAGCCATAAAGTAAGAGTAACCATCGACATTTTCATCCCAGCCAAACTCCTCGGCCAGATCCTCCTCGGTAAGCACAGAACTCAGCAGTACATGCCCGGGTTCCAGGTTCTGTACGGTAAGAATATGGGACATGGAGTAGAGGGTTTCAAAATCCCCTCCCCTGTAGGCCTTTTCCAGCTGCTCCAGGTTCTGACTGAGCCGGTCAGGATGGTAGAGCATGATCAGGCGGGAAAAGACCTTGTTGATCTTCTCCTCATCGCAGGGAGTATGTTCATTTACCACCTTCTGAATGGCCCGCAGGGCATCATGCTTTCTATCC
>JAGLTY010000365.1 GCA_023135025.1 Bacteroidales bacterium
TTTCATCGTCCGGCTGCAGGGTGTAATAAGAGAAAGTATCTGTAAGGGGCCGGGCAAAAACAAGCTCCAGTTTTCGCCTGTCCTCTCTTGCGTAATCGGTCAAATACTGAATTTCCGAAGCCTCGGTAAACAACATCATATCAATATAGATGGAGTTGAGATCGGGGCCTTCAACGACAATAGAGTCAGAAACTATTCCGGAGGAGTCCGCAGAAATGGTGTCGTTTAGAACAGCTGAAACAACAGAATCTCCTAACAATTGCCTGGCGAAATCGGCATTTACAATCAGGCTGGTATCCAGGAACGCAATCTCTTCCGACGGGAGGTCAAATAGAAAGTTGTTGTTTCCATCTTTCAATGCAAACACCTTGTACACATCGGGACGCAGGTTGTTCACACTAAAGAGCCCGCTATCATTCGATCGCCCAACATATAGTGGTATATCAGTCAAGGGCACCGAGTCCCTGAGATCGGAGTAGAGCATGATGGAGATCGGATCTTCGGGCACCTCCAGGTTTTCAGCATATTTCAGGGTTCCCCTCACAGACATGGAGTCGAGTACATCGCCGGTGGAGAAGACATATTCGAAATTCTGCAATTTGTTTCCTTCATGAAGGTCTTTGATGGCGTTTCCAAAATTAAAAGTATAGGTTGTGTTTATCTTTAACTCCTCTTCAAACTCTATAATCAGGCTCTTTTTCCTCAGTTTAACCTCCGGTTGCTCTTCCATGGGCGGAGAGACAATTAGCTCCTGGTTCACATTGTCCAGAACAATGTATTCATCAAAAGTAATCCGGATCTTTTTCGCCTCGAATCGCGTGGAATAGTTGGGCGGATCGCTCTCAACCACTACAGGGGGATCCAGATCAAGCGGACCCCCTGATGGCGATCCCTGCTGAGCACAGCTCCAGAAAAAAAGCACAACAGAGAGAGCCCAAGAGTATTTAACAGACACGTTTCATCATTTTAGTGCAAACATACAAAGATATATGCTTCAGGGAAAACCCCCGGAATGTTATTATATTTGTAGCTTTAACAATAAACCAGCGCACAGTTATGATCTTTGATGCCATCACATGGAATGTGGATCCCGAAATATTCAACATTGGACAACTGAGCATCCGATGGTACGGTTTGATGTTTGCTATGGCCTTCCTCTCCGGTTATATCGTTTTTACCCGGTTCCTTGCCACCGAAAGGCTTACTTCTGAAATGCTGGATCAGTTGCTGATCTACATTGCTGTGGGTACAGTGATCGGGGCCAGACTGGGACACTGTTTCTTTTATGAACCGGACTACTTCCTGGATAATCCGCTGGAAATCCTGAAAATCTGGAAGGGTGGGCTTGCCAGTCACGGGGCGGCCATTGGTATCCTGCTTTCGCTCTGGCTATATATTCGTAAATATAAACTCTCTTTCCTCTGGCTGATCGACCGTATTGTGATTATAGTGGCCCTGGGGGGGGCATTTATTCGTCTGGGAAACCTTTTTAACTCTGAAATTTACGGTCTTCCCACCGATCTTCCCTGGGGGTTTGAGTTTGTCCGGGACAGACTGTATGACGCCAACACCGGTGCACTGCTTCCCACTGTAGCCCGCCACCCCACACAGCTCTATGAGGCATTAAGCTATATCCTGATTTTTGTGGTGCTATTTCTCTTCTATCGAAAGCGTCATATGAAGGTGCGGGATGGCTTTATATTCGGAGTATTTATGATTCTTCTCTTCTCGGCCCGTTTCTTTATTGAATTTGTAAAAAACGACCAGGTGGCTTTCGAGGCCGGAATGCAATTTAATATGGGACAACTACTCAGCCTCCCGTTCATTGTTGCAGGGGTGGTAATGATTCTCTGGACCGCTAAACGGCCCCGATACTTCTCACTGGAGCCCATACCCAAAGCCCCCAAAAAGGGGAGAAAGGCTAACTAAACAGTTCCTTCATGGAGACGGGTAATTTCTGGTTTGCATTTGGACTCACACTTTTTGCCGGGTTATCGACCGGGATCGGAAGCGCACTGGCCTTTTTCACAAAAAGTACCAACACCCGGTTTCTTTCTGTCAGTCTTGGATTCTCAGCGGGAGTAATGGTCTATGTATCCTTTGTTGAGATTCTTCAAAAAGCACGTATCTCGCTTATCCCCGGTTATGGAGAAAAATTGGCCGCCTGGTATGCAGTGCTCGCCTTTTTTGCCGGTATCCTGATCATTGCCCTGATCGATAAGTTGATTCCCTCATCCGAAAATCCTCACGAGATTAAAAGGGTAGAGGATATGGCCAGAAACAATAACAGGGATCCAAGGCTGGTGCGTATGGGCCTGTTTACAGCACTGGCCATTGCCATACACAACTTCCCTGAGGGAATCGCCACCTTTATGGCCGGTATGTCCGATCCCACATTGGCCATCCCCATCGCCGTGGCCATCGCCATACACAATATCCCGGAAGGTATTGCTGTTTCTGTTCCCATATCCTACGGTACCGGAAGTAAAAAAAGGGGGTTCTTTCTCTCTTTTCTTTCCGGACTGGCCGAACCGGTGGGCGCCCTGATCGCCTGGGTTATCCTGATGCCATTTCTGAACGACAACCTCTTTGGTTTTATCTTTGCCGGGGTGGCCGGGATCATGGTATTTA
>JAGLTY010000366.1 GCA_023135025.1 Bacteroidales bacterium
TTCTTGAGAAGACCGATCCTGAACTGGTAACCATGGAGGTGGATCTTTACTGGGCACACAAGGGTGGCAGGGATATCAGGGAATATTTCAAGAAGTATCCCGGCCGGTTTGAACTGGTGCATGTGAAGGACTCCTATCGGTCCGAAAGCATGCAGAGTTTTGCATGTGCCGGATCCGGGATTATCGATTTTCCGGATCTTCTCTCATACAGGGAGGTGGCAGGGTTCAAACATCTGATTGTGGAGCACGACAAGCCACTTCCTGAAAATGAACTGGAGTGTGCGCGCAGCAGCATCAACTACCTGAAATCCATCAAATTCTAACATTCTAATATTTTTCCTATGACCAACCGCAGATCATTTTTAAAAACTTCAACGGCAGCAGCTGCCGGACTTGGAATATCAACATCGCTTTCAGCCTCCTTTTTGTCACCTTCCCGTGTGCTTGGAGCCAATGATAGAATCAATGTGGCCCTGATTGGTGCACGAAATATGGGATGGTACGATCTTGAGGATCTGCTGAAGCAGCCCAATGTGGAGTGTAAAGCTCTCTGCGATGTGGATGGTACCGTGCTGGCCGACAGGGTTGAACAATTTGCAAGAATGGGTGGTCCAAAACCCAGTATAACCATGGATTACCGCATGGTACTGGAAGACAGGGATATTGATGCCGTGGTGATCGGGACCCCCGACCACTGGCACTGTCTGCCCACAGTGGAGGCGTGCCAGGCAGGGAAGCACATCTATGTGGAGAAGCCGCTGGCCAACTCGGTGGGAGAGATTAATGTGATGCTGGATGCGGCCAGGAGATATGGGTCACTTGTGCAGGTTGGCCAACAACAGCGCAGCGGTGCCCACTGGAAAAGTGCCATCGATTTTGTGAAATCGGGCCAGCTGGGAACCATCCGCCAGGTGAAATTCTGGGGCAATTTCAATTATGGTGCGGGCAATATGCCGGTGCCCGATTCAGATATTCCTGAAGGGGTGAATTATGACCGCTGGCTGGGACCGGCACCCAAACGTCCATTTAATAAGAACCGGTTCCATGGCTCCTGGAGGATGTTCAGAGATTATGGTGGTGGACTGCTGAGCGACTGGGGCGTACACCTGATCGATATGGGACTATGGGCCATGGATGTGAAATCTGCTCCACTATCTGTACAATCACTGGGTGGGAATTTTGCCAGCAGTGACCGGGCCCTTGAGATGCCCGATACCCTCACTGTGCTATACGAGATGGAGGGGTATAATATGATATGGGAACACAATGGCGGAGTGGAAACCGGACCTTATAACCAGAGTTACGGTGTTAAATTTATAGGGACCAAAGGGACCCTGGTGGCGGACCGCGACAAGTGGCGGATCTTTCCCGAGCGGAGTGGTGAGGAGTGGCGCATGGATGCAATACCTGAGCAGTCCAGCGACTATAAATCACATATTAACCACTGTGAGAACTTTATCAGGGCCATCAGGTATGGCGACTCACTGAATGCGGAGATAGAGTTTGGTCACCGTTCGGCCCTCTATGCACACCTGGGGAACATTGCCTACTGGGCCAACGACCGCGTGGTATATGATGAGAAGCAGCGCAAGATCACCAGTTCGGAAAAGGCAGATGCGCTGGTGACACCTGCCTACAGGGCGCCTTGGAAATTTCCGTCTTTTTTTAATTGATTGCAGTGATATCCAGCATTTCAAAGCCTGAAAGCAGTTTTTGTAACCGGACTCTTATCTGATTTACGCCCCCCTGAACAGAGGATTCGATATTCAGGGCCATCTCCGGGTCGTGCAGCGATATTCTGAGCAGAAACCATCCCTCTTCGCCTTTATCCCTGCACTGTATGCGAATCCCTTCATGGTTGGGTTTTTCAGGGCTCCATCCATCCTCGGATGCAACCATTTTGCCCAGTTGCTTCAGGACA
The DNA here is from genome assembly GCA_023135025.1 of Bacteroidales bacterium. Taxonomy (GTDB): domain Bacteria; phylum Bacteroidota; class Bacteroidia; order Bacteroidales. Next base: position 1,922 of record JAGLTY010000366.1, read on the forward strand.
ACGGATCCGTAGGCCAAAAAATCGTCCGCCCTGATTCTGAGTCGGTATTCCCCTGATTCCAGGGATCTTGGAAGGGGCGAGATCAGATCACCAAGTGACCTTCCCTGGCGGTTTAATTTTGACATCTGGATCAGGAGTTTAGCTACCAGGAAGGCCCCATCGTCCAGGAAGTGGTTCTCCTTTAATGCGGCGTGACCGGAAGTTTCAATGGCCAGCCATGACTCGGTACCCTCCTGATTCAGACGTAACGATTCATTGATCACATTTTTATATCCCCTTTTAAACCTGTGGTGCGTACCGTTCAGGTGATCTTCAATAAACCATTTCAATCCAGCTGACGTAATGGAGTCTGTGACAATTACGGAGCCAGGATGCTCCTCAAGAATAACAGCCGAGATCAGTGCGATCAGTTCATTTCGGTTAATGGCATTTCCCTCTGCATCCACAAGGGCAGAACGGTCCACATCGGTATCGAAGATGATCCCCAGGTCCGCCTTTTCACGCAGGACGGCATTGCAAATGGAGGCCATGGCTTCCCCGTCTTCCGGATTGGGAACGTGGTTGGGGAACCTGCCGTCAGGCAGGAGGAACTGACTGCCCGATGTATCTGCCCCCAGAGGTTCAAGCACCTTGCCGGCAAAAAAACCACCTGCTCCGTTTCCTGCATCAACAATGATTTTCAGGCCTTGCAGTGGTCTGTTATAAT
>JAGLTY010000367.1 GCA_023135025.1 Bacteroidales bacterium
GGTATATTCAATGCGATCGTGCAGACGGTACCTGCCTCCCTGCCAGAACTCCATGCGAAATGGTTCTATGGCATATCCTCCCCAGTAAGCGGGCCTTGGGACCACCTGCGACTCTTTAAATTTTTCCAGGTACTTCAGGTACTCACGTTCAAGGTAGTTCCTGTCGGGGACCACTTCACTCTGGGGTGATGCCCATGCAGCCACTTTGCTCTCAAAGGGCCTGGAGCTGAAGTAGAGGTCCGAGCCTGCATCCTCCAGTGGTCCGGCCACCCCGGCAATTTTCACCTGGCGCTCCAGTTCGGGCCAGTAGAGATGAGCTGCCACCTTCGGACTGTTCCTGATCTCTCTCGCTTTCCTGCTGTGGTAATTAGTAAAAAAGATCAGCCTTCTATTATCGATCTTCTTAAGCAGGACAATGCGGGAGGAGGGAGAGCCGTTTCGGTCGACGGTGGAGAGTGTCATGGCAGTGGGATCGGGGTTTCCCGATCTGGCAGCCTCCTCCATCCATGCTATTAAAAGCAGCAGGGGATCGGCCGGAAGTTTTGATTCGTTCAGCTGGTCAAGGTCGTATTCCCTGCGGACCCGGTCAAGCTCCTTGTCGCTCCGGTTTGACATATCTAAAAGTCTGCTTTCAGGCTAAGGTCCAGGCTGTTAATCTGGTGGGTCAGGGCGCCCACCGAAATATAGTCCACCCCGCATTCGGCATAGCTGCGGATGGTCTCCCTGGTAATACCACCCGACGATTCTGTCTCTACCCGGTGGTCGATCAGTTTGACGGCTTCTTTGGTCAGTTCCACCGAAAAGTTATCAAGCAATATTCTGCGGACACCTCCCATGGAGAGCACCACTTCAATATCTTCCAGGGAGCGTGCCTCCACCACCATATCAAGATCAAGTTTTTTCTCCTCCAGGTAGGCCCTGGTTCCGGATATGGCTTGCCCGATGCCCCCGGCGAAATCGATATGGTTGTCTTTGATCATGATCATATCGTAGAGTCCGAACCTGTGGTTCACTCCCCCACCCAGTCTGACCGCCTCCTTCTCGAGGAGACGCATACCGGGAGTGGTTTTCCTGGTGTCCAGAATTTTTGTGCCGGTTCCTTCCAGCAATCCCACATATTCATTTGTGGTGGTGGCAATACCGCTCATGCGCTGCATCACATTCAATACCAGACGTTCGCACTGCAGGAGAGAGTGCACCTTGCCGGTCACCCGAAACACCAGGTCACCTGGCGAAATAGCACAACCATCTTCCATCAGCGGGAGAAGTTGAATCTCTTTATCAAACCGGTGAAAAATTCGTTGGGCCACTGCGAGACCAGCCAGGATACCTGCCTCCTTAACAAGCAATTTTGCCGATCCGGTAGCATCCAACGGAATGGTACTGAAAGTGGTATGATCCCCCTCTCCGATATCCTCACGGAACCACAGGTCTATGGCAGAATCAAGGTCGTGGAGTGAGTTCATATTGAGACTCTTTTTCTATGCTCAGGTAGTAAATTAACCGTTTTCCCTCTTTGTTGAGAAAGAACATATTGACCCTGAAGCTGCCTCTTGAAGTGACCAGGGTCCCAATGGCATATTTGGATTGCTCCTTGGATCCTTCAAAGGAGATGGTAAAACCGGTGGGGGTATGATTCTTGAAAAAACTCTCCAGAATCCTGGATGCCTGATTTTTGCTGGTTTCATACTCCTCCTCCAGAATGGTCATCTCCAGGCTTTGATGAAACCACGCCGACATGGCAGTGGCATCTCCTTTGCCGATGGCCTCAGACAGCCCCGCGGGAATAGTCTGGCCCAAAACTTGCGGCAGGACCAGCATGCTTATCAATAAAATAGTTAATATCCTCTGTTTCACTTTATCTAAATATCAATTATGTTTGTAGTATACCGCAACTATTGAGCCAATATGCGGTAGTCTGCAAGATACAAAAAACCTGTCGATTAATCCTGTATGCGTATTACACTCATTGAAAGCGGTAAGACAAGGGATTCTTTTATAAGGGAGGGTGTTGAGCTGTTCAGAAAAAGGGTGGTGCGCTATGTCCCTTTCCAAATTGAAACACTGCCCGACCTGAAAAACACCCGGAACATGACCATGAAGGAGGTGCAGGAAAAGGAGGGAAAGCTGTTATTGAAGCGTTTGAAACCCGGCGATTATATGATCCTTCTGGATGAGCGGGGCCTGGAGTTTCACTCCATCTCTTTTGCGAAGTACCTGAATGGCCTGGAGGGGAGGGTGAATCAACTCCTCTTTGTTATTGGCGGACCCTATGGATTCTCTGATGAGGTATATGACAGGGCCGATGCAAAACTCTCACTTTCAAAACTGACCTTTTCCCACCAGCTTGTGAGGATGATCTTTATGGAGCAGCTCTACCGGGCCTATACTATATTAAAAGGGGAACCATATCACCATGCCTGATCAGAAAATATATCACAGATTTATCCTGCTGCTGGCTGCCACAGTTTTTATGGTGGTGGGAATCATTTCGGCCACTCTGTTCAGAGAGGGTAGCTATTCACAGAAAGATGCCCGGAAGTTTGAAAAAGCTTTGCATAAAAAAGAGCGCCTGCTGAAAGAGGAGTTCAAAG
>JAGLTY010000368.1 GCA_023135025.1 Bacteroidales bacterium
ACTGCCCGTGGCTTCGTAGAAGCCAATGGAATCCATTTCCTTTAGGTGATGGAGGATGTCAAATATCATTAATCCAGATGCTATCATTGAGGTAATGAAAAACGATAATCCAACTTCTTGATTGCGTTTAATGATTTGAAAAATCAAAATCCCAACGAGACCTATGGCAATTGGATTCAGCAGACTCCCAGCTGATACCCAGTACGCTAGTACCACTGCAATTAAAAGAAATTCCGGCAACTTAAGCAGAAGACTCTTGAACCTTTTCATAGTAATATGATCGAATGATATAGTCGTTTTAGTTAATAACCTTGGACATTTAGTATTATTGTCCTAATCGGTCCGGGTATACGATTGTTTGCCAATGGCACGCCTTTTTGCTTTCCTTCTAAAAGCTTGAAATGGCAAATGGCGTTTACTTGTTAGGCGTGGTAGCCATTATTATAATCCGATGGATACGATATCTCAATACGATGGATACGATGGATACGATGGATACGATACTTATCAGCGACATGGTATATGATCCGATAACTCACTCTTGTCAGTTGGAGAATGGCTACATTTTGAAGTTCGGATACTATTATACCTGCTTGGGGATTCAACAGGAGTATTGGTTTGTGATGCCTTAGCGGATGCGTAGCATACGGTACAGCGAGCAGGACAACACCCCTGTGAATACTAAAAGTCAAACTTGATTCCCTGGGCCAGGGGGAGGTCGGTTCCGTAGTTGATGGTATTGGTTTGCCTGCGCATATAGGCTTTCCATGCATCAGATCCTGATTCACGACCGCCACCGGTCTCTTTCTCACCACCAAAAGCTCCTCCAATCTCCGCGCCGGAGGTGCCAATATTCACATTGGCAATCCCGCAATCGGATCCCACTCCCGAAAGGAACTGTTCTGCTTCTCTCAGGTTCAGTGTAAAGATGGCGGAGGAGAGTCCCTGCGGCACATTATTGTTCAGTGCAATGGCCTCATCAATGGTGTCGTATTTGATGAGATAGAGCAAAGGCGCAAAGGTCTCATCCTGTACAATCTCATATCTGTTTTCCACTTCAGCCAGCGCAGGAACCACATAGGTTCCAGGCTGGTATTCGCCACCTTCAAGCACATCCCCTCCGAAAAGAATAGTGCCCCCTTCCTGTTTTACCCTGTCGATTGCACCGGAAAAAAGATCCACTGCGCTCTGGTCCACAACCGGTCCAACCAGCACCTTTTCATCAAGGGGGTTTCCGATCCGCGTGGATACCTGTTGATAGGCTTTCACCAACCTGGACTTCACCTCTTCATATACCGTTTCGTGTATAATAACCCGGCGGGTAGAGGTGCAACGCTGACCGGCTGTTCCCACGGCCCCGAATACGATGGCCGGAATAACCAGATCCAGGTCGGCATGCTCTGAAACGATCAGCGCATTGTTGCCGCCCAGTTCCATGATGGAACTGCCCAGGCGTTCTCCCACAATTCCAGAAATATGTTTTCCGACCCGTGTGGAGCCTGTAACTGAGAAGAGGGGGATCCTCCGATCGGCGGCAAAATTATCACCCATCACCGATGATTTGGCAACCACAAGGTTAAACACACCTTCCGGTACATCATTATCTTTCAATACTTTACTAATAATATTCTGAATCGCTATGGCTGTCAGAGGAGTCTTTGAACTGGGCTTCCAGACAACTACATCTCCCGCAATGGCTGCAATCATGGCATTCCATGCCCACACGGCCACCGGAAAATTAAATGAGGTCACCAGTCCGACGATCCCCAGCGGGTGGTACTGATCATACATGCGGTGCTGTGGCCGCTCGCTCTGCATGGTATAACCATACAACTGACGGGACTGCCCCACTGCAAAATCGCAAATGTCGATCATCTCCTGAACTTCGCCCAGGCCCTCCTGGTATATCTTTCCCATCTCCAGAGTCACAAGAAAACCGAGATCCTCTTTGGATTCACGAAGTGCCAGTCCAATCTGCCTGACCACCTCGCCCCTGTTGGGTGCAGGAACCGATTTCCAAACAGAAAAAGCTCTCTCCGCTGTTCCGATTACAGATTCGTAATCCCCCGTACTGGCATTGGTTACTTTTGCAATAACCTCTCCATCGATGGGCGAAACTGAAGATGTGACATCTCCTTTTGTGTTGAGCCACTCCTGACCTGTGGTGGCACCCGGGTTCAAATCCTTTATCCCTAAACGGCTTAAAACCTGGCCAACCTTCTCATTATAATCCTTTTTCATGCTGTTTCTGTTTTCTGGTGTTTAAGATCACAAATTTAACAATGGATCGTTTCATAAAAGCTATTTAAGAACATGAACCCGACAGATTCTTTGCAGGCTTGTCAATTCCCCTGAAAAGCATTAACTTCGCTCCGCTTTTTACTATAGTTCTTGAAGTAGTTGAATACACATTGCCCAGGTGGCAGGACCGACCGTTAAAAATTGGTCCGGTGGACCAATTTAGGGAGGGGCCAGCATGCGGAGGGGGCCAATTCCGCCACCCAGGTTAAATAAGATAGTCATCATTTTGTGACATAGTTCTTGAAGTAGTTGAATACACATTGCCCAGGTGGCGGAATTGGTAG
>JAGLTY010000369.1 GCA_023135025.1 Bacteroidales bacterium
CCACCACCACTGCACTGTATCCGGAACCAACCAGGTCAACCACCGTTTGCAGCACACAGACATGAGCCTCTATCCCACACACTATCACTGTTTTACGACTCTGCAATACAGCTGTTTGAAGCACGGCAGGTTCATCACAACAGGAGAAGGCTATTTTCTCAATGACAGGGTCCTGACCCACCATCTCAAAGATCTCTTCAACAGTACCACCCAGTCCCTTCGGGTACTGCTCGGTCACCACAAGAGGTACGCCCAGCACCTTTAGTCCCTCCATCAACATTGTACATTTCTTGAGAAGCTCCTCTTTCTGATCCATATGGGGAAAGAGTTTCTCCTGGATATCGATAACCAGTCCGGCCGAAACCTCCCGCTTAATCCTCATTTCCAGCCTCCCTTGATTTTTCCCCCAGGTATCCTCCGTGATGCCGCCGGGCATAGTCTTTCGGGGTAAATCCGATCCTCTTCATCATCAAAACCACCAGAACATCCCCGATCACAGCCATAGCAGTGGCCGAAGTGGTGGGTGTAAGTCCCAGTGGACAGACCTCGGCAGGGCCTCCGGTATAGAGTACCAGCTTCGACTCCCTGGCAAGTGGACCTTCGGGATTCCCTGTAATAATCACCACCGGAACCTTTGCATGCAGTGCATGGGCCAGCTCCACCAGTTCAAGAATCTCCCTTGTTTTCCCGGAGTTGGAGAGAACCAGGAGCACGTCGTTTTCCCTGATAATCCCCAGATCGCCATGCTGTGCCTCACTTGGGTGCAGAAAAAGGGCCGGTGTTCCCGTAGAACTTAAAGTGGTGGCCATGTGATTGGCCACATGACCTGCCTTTCCCATTCCGCTGGCGATTATCTTGCCTCCCCGCTGGTGTACCCGGTCATAGATCAATGCAACCACCTCATCATAATCGGTAGTTACCGGAACGGATCGAATGGCTTCAGCCTCCAGTTCCAGAACCCTTCTGATATCTTCTCTGTAATTACTGCTCATCTCTTCGGTTATCTCGTTAACCAAAGTTAATATAAAAGCAGTTAAATGATAACGCTAATGGCCGGATTGAGAGAACTCTCTGATAATGGCATCGGTGGTGATTACACGCGCATAGGTTCCCTGGATAGTGTTGAGGGTGGAGTAGTGAACACTCCTGGCTGGAATAATATGCTCTTCGTATTGTAATGACCTGGTAGCACATGCATCTGAAGCGAGCAGACAGGTAAACCCGAAGTCGTGTGCAGCCCTTACTGCAGCCTCCACACACATATGGGTCTGCATCCCACAGATAACCAGCTGATCGACCGAGTCCCTGCGCATCATCTCAAACAGGCCGGTACCGGAAAAAGCATTGACCTCGTCCTTGGAGATCACCGGTTCGCCCCCAAGGGGCTTCACATAGGGATGTATGTTCCCGCCGGGTTCAAAGTTATGGCGGACATGGTACACCAGCATCTCATTTTTCCTGAAATGATCGAGTAACAGCCCTGCGTTCATTCCGGCTACCTCTGAATTCTCCAGCTGCATCCTGCCACCGGGAAAGTAAAACTCCTGTACATCAACAATCACAAGGGCGGTTTTCTGTCCCATCAAAAGATGACCGCTTGGGGTCACCAGGAGGAGAAGAAAGATGAATCGTCGTAACATACCGGACCAATTTACGGATTTGAGTAGAACCAATCAAGAAAAAAGGAGAATCATAATAATGAATAAATAGGGGTGTGATTCTCTATTTTATGCTTTTAATCATTTCTACCCCCTTATTTACATGGGGTCTTATTTCCTTTTTATACTTATTCGTGTTTTTACCCCCGTATTATTTATGGTATGTAATATTTATTTCTACTTTTACTTTAAATTGTAATTAATCTCACCCTAAAAATTACAGCTATGAAAAGAACCCATCTAACCAGAGGAGTGTTGTCCCTCCTGATCACCCTGCTGATAACTCTTCCCTTCAATCTGAATGGCCAGGAGGAGGAACCGGGCTCGCGAGCTGGGCAAAGTCAATCATCTTCACCATTCAGCGTAGGAGGCGACTTTGTTAGCAGTTACCTCTGGAGAGGTACAAAGTTTGGAACCGGACCTGCTATACAACCTTATATGGAGCTGGGACTGGGAAATTTCTCCATCGGCGGCTGGGGCTCATACTGTTTTACAGGTGATGAAGCTGCCGAAGCCGACCTCTACCTCTTCTACGGTTTTGACTTCGGGCTAAGCATCGGGATGACCAACTACTACTTCCCGGGTAGTGAATACTTCGACTACTCCACAGCCACTGGATCCCATGCTTTTGAAATCAACCTGGGTTATGAAATCGGAGGGCTGTCGCTTGGAGCCAACTACTTCCTTAACAAAGCAGGTGGTGCTGGCACTGCTGGTGGCGATATGTACTTTGAAGTGGCATATGGCTTTGACTCTTTTGGTGTTGTATTAGGAGCCGGTAACGGCTGGCATACTGTCGAACCCATCAGCTCTGATGAGTCCGATTTCAATATCTGTAACATCGGAGTGACTGCATCCACCGAGATAAAGGGAACAGACTCCTTCTCCCTACCCGTAATCGGCGCATTGCTCCTGAATCCC
>JAGLTY010000037.1 GCA_023135025.1 Bacteroidales bacterium
GGACAATTATGATGAGGCCATCAAGAGTCTCCTGAAAGCAGCTGAACTGTGCCATGACAGACCTGCGCTATACTACCATATTGGATTGAGCTACTACAATATCGGGGTCGATCTGCGTGAATCGGCTCTAAGTATCACTGAAAACGATGAGTACAGAAAGATCAGGGAGCAATATCTGGATATATTCAGGGAAGCTGTAAAATGGCTTACACAATCCTATGAGCTGGATCCCCACAATGAGGAGATAATTTCCATGCTCAACCAGCTTTATAACCAACTTCAGATGAAAGTGGAACAGGAATCCCTGCAGCACTCTATCAACTGATCAGAATTTAAACTGCAAAGAGAGCCCTATAAACTCCTTGAACTGGGTTTTAGCAACCTTCTTTTCACTGCCGTCTGGTAAAAGGATGGGTGCTCCCTCCGAATCAAGCACTGTAAAACGGATATCATCATCATAGATCAGGTGAAGGTTTAAGCGGATGGTGAAGAACCAGTTGATCTTCTGATCCATGATTAATTCCCAGTCCACATCCACATTCTGAGGGTGATCAAGATAGTTAGAGAATAATCTGATGCGGTTAATAAAGGTCAGATCTTTGAATGGACTGATCTTGTTGTTGATAACAATCTGTGTACCCATCTCCTGTTTGGACCTAAATCCCTCCTCAATACCATGTTTGGTCTGGTCGATCAGGGCAGTATCCAGTACAAAAGTATTTTTGTACGACAGTGGGGCCATGTTGATGGTGGTATTCTTAAATGGTTTGTATTCGAAACCGAGACCGACTGTGAGGGTAGCGGGATTTAAAAATTTGGAGACAGGCACCGAGTCGTTGGGGAAATCATACCCTTTAGCCAGCTGGTTCTTCATATAGAATGAGGCACTCATCCCAATCTTTCCCCAGGCATTCCGGTTAAATTTGGAGTTGATCTCGAACAGGTCGTGGTTTTTGCTGAATCCCTTCTCATCAGTGCTAAGGGTCCCGAACTTCAGTCTCATGGTGTTGATCCACTGTGAATTGGCCTTCTTGTTATTATAAGTTGCCTGGCCCAGCAGATCTATCATGGTGCTGAAAGAGCTCTCACCTCCTTTGGTCCAGTTGGTGAGGTAGGTCTGGTTCAGGGTAAATGCACTCCCGAATGCATAATTCCAGTAGATGGGTTCAGCTTCAAGCATCGCCATGGAAACAAGTGATCTTTCCGGCATTTTCACAAATTCAGGAAGGTAATGGATCTCCTCTTTCATCAGGCGGTTGATGCTCACATCATCCTCCAGCATCAGGCTGATCTCATTGGGAGCTGGATTTCCTATCCAGATGGTGATGGAATCATTGTTGTAATTCTTTACCCAGAACCGGTATGCTTCATCATCGCCCCTGGATAGCCAGAAGGGGCTCTTACTCCCGTACATATCATTAACCCACAGGATGGTCGAGTCGCGTTCGTTGGTAAACTCAAGCAGTTTGTTTACAGCATACTGCAGTGAATCGAGCTGGTGTTCTCCCTCCATGATCTTAAAAGGTGAATCCTCAGACGCTTTCCAAATGACTCCGGGCAAGTAATAGAGCACCCTGCTTCGGTCGGCTGTCATCAAACCGGTTCTCTCTGCTATATCCAGGGAGGGGGTGATCTGGTAATCAAGATATGAATGCATGGTGATCCCCAGTGACTCAATAGCCGATGTGTCGATCAATGTGATGATATCTGTGTCGGGAACCGGCAAAGGGGTGACGGATATGGCAGAGGAGTCCGATAACACAGTGGTATCTATTGGTATTACTGGAAGAGTGCGGTTGGTGGTATCTACGGGGTAGATGAGCCTGGTCTCTTTTTTCAGATAGAGTTCGGAACTCCAACCCCGGGGATCCACCAGGAAAGTTGAATCGTTCAGCCACCTCAGTTCAATGCTGTCAGAGATATGAGGATCGCCAGTATGCACCTCAACCAAACTGAAATTCTCTTTTATAAGTCTGGAACGTATCGAATCAAACGGTTCCATGCTATGGTCCAGGAGACGCCGAAGAGCATCTCTTACTGGATCCTGTTGTGACTGCCAGAGTGTGTTGGTATTTACCACGTGGTCCACATAGACCCAGGCAGCCGGCGTACTGAATTGAGGCTCGATAGTGAGTGAATCGATGTTGATTGAATCCGATTCAATGGTTGTTTGTGCTGATAGAGTACAGGCCACCAGGGTAGCCAGCACCAGGAACAACAGTTGTTTCATTGTCGTGGTTTTTAGATTCCGGTTGATAAACGGATTCCTAGCTATATATATTTCCTTTGGCGGCAAGAAGTGTATTGCTAAGCAGAGATACCCTGGTCATGGGACCTACTCCACCCGGAACAGGTGTTATATAGGAACATTTTGGTGCCACTTCTTCAAATATCACATCTCCCTTAAGACGGAAACCCGATTTGGTTTCGCTGGAAGGAACACGGGTGGTTCCCACATCGATAACCACCGCACCCTCCTTTACCATATGCTCCTTGATGAAACCAGGAGCTCCCAGGGCTGCGATCAAAATATCAGCCGATGCACACAGCGTTTCCAGATCTTTTGTGCGGCTATGTGCCACTGTAACTGTTGCGTTAATGGACTTCTGCGACATCAGTATGCTCATGGGCCTTCCCACAATATTGCTTCTGCCCACTACCACACAGTGTTTTCCTGAAGTTTCAATATGGTAGCGCTTCAACAGTTCAATAATTCCGAAAGGGGTGGCAGAGACAAAGGAGGGGAGTCCGATGACCGTCCGACCCACATTTAGAGGGTGAAATCCATCCACATCTTTTTTGGGATTGATGGTTTCAATGACCTTTTGTTCATTGATATGGTCGGGAAGTGGCAGCTGAACAATAAAGCCATCCAGTCCGGGATCACCGTTGAGCTCGCAGATCTTCTCAAGGAGCACCTCCTCTTTCACATCGTCTTCGAAACGGACCAGGGAGGATTTGAAACCCACCTCTTCACAATCTTTAATCTTATATGCAACATAGGTTTCACTACCCCCGTCATGACCTACCAGGATGGCTGCCAGGTGAGGTGGCCGGTGGCCGGCCAAAACCAATGAATCCACTTCTGTTTTGATCTCTGCTTTGATTGCCTTTGAGGTGGCTTTACCATCAATTAATTGCATATTATCTCATGTTTGGAACGCGCATTTTCTTTCCGCTGGTCATCATCTTCATCATTTTCCTTGTCTCCTCAAACTGCTTGACCAACCTGTTTACCTCCGGGACAGTTGTCCCACTACCATCTGCAATTCTTTTTCTCCTGCTTCCGTTTAAAAGGGCCGGATGAATACGTTCATCGGGAGTCATGGAGTTGATAATAGCCTCAATTCCCTTGAAGGCATCATCATCCATATCCAGGTTTTTCATGGCCTTGCCCATACCGGGAATCATGCCTGCCAGATCCTTGATGTTCCCCATTTTTTTAATCTGCTGGATCTGAGACATAAAATCGGTAAAATCAAATTGATTCTTAGCAATCTTTTTCTGCAGTTTGCGGGCCTCTTCCTGGTCATACTGTTCCTGGGCCTTTTCCACCAGCGAAACGATATCACCCATGCCAAGAATCCTGTCCGCCATCCTTTTGGGGTGGAAGGCATCCAGGGCATCCATCTTCTCACCTGTTCCCACAAACTTGATCGGTTTGTCTACCACAGATCGGATCGAGAGAGCTGCACCACCCCGGGTATCACCATCCAGTTTGGTTAGCACCACGCCATCATAATCGAGCCTTTCATTAAACTCTCTGGCGGTATTGACCGCATCCTGTCCTGTCATGGAGTCGACCACAAAGAGGATCTCATGGGGAGTGACTGCATCCTTGATGGCTGCAATCTCCTTCATCATCTCCTCATCAATGGCCAGTCGTCCAGCGGTATCGACAATAACTGCATTATATCCTTTCTGCCTGGCCTCTTTAACAGCAGCTTTTGCAATTTTAACCGGATTCATGTTTCCCTCTTCAGTATAGACCGGGACATTGACCTGTTCTCCCACCACCTTCAACTGCTCGATGGCAGCAGGGCGGTAGACGTCGCCAGCCACAAGCAAGGGTTGTTTTCCCTGTTTGATTTTCAGGTGGTTGGCCAGTTTTCCCGAAAAGGTGGTCTTACCTGAACCCTGCAATCCAGCAATCAGGATTACTGTGGGATTTCCTTTCAGGTTGATAGCCACATTTTCACCTCCCATCAGTTTGGTCAGGTGGTCATGCACGATCTTGACCATTATCTCCGAGGGCTTCAGTGATGTCAGAATTTTCTGACCCAGAGCCTCTTCCCTGACCTCTTCTGTAAACTGTTTGGCTATTTTAAAGTTAACGTCGGCATCCAGAAGGGCCCGTCTCACATCTTTCAGGGTCTCCGCCACATTGATCTCAGTGATCCGTCCCTGTCCCTTGAGCATTTTAAAGGAGCGCTCAAGTCTCTCTGATAGATTTTCAAACATCTGCAGTTGATTCAATTATCAAGCTGCAAAAATAGCTAAAATCAGTCAAATTTCCGCACTATTCTGAGGGGGTTATCAGCAGTGTTCCCAGGATGGAAATATGATTCAGATCGGAGTAATCGTAGATATAGAAACCATCCTCGCCAATCATAAAGAGAAAGCTCTCCAATGGAATTACATCATAAGCATGGATTCCGGGAAAAGCTGAAATTAAATGAGAGGTAATACTGTTTTCGTATGTGGCATCGTACACCTTCAATCCATGCTCCCCTTCGCATACAAACAGGGTTCCGTTATCGATACCCAGTCCGTAGGGTTCGGTCATGGAAAATGAGGAGAGCCGTTTGGGCTCATATTTATCAGAGATATCGACCACCTCCAGCAGGTTCTGGGTTCCTCCGCAGTTGTTACCCGATCGAAGAGTAATATAGGCCCTGTTGCCCTCCACCACCACCGGGTCGCAGGCGGTAATATGCTGGTAGGTGGAGACGAAGTTGGGAGAGGCGGGGTTAGCCAGATCGAGAATATGCATGCCATTGGAGGTGCCCACATACAAATAATCATCCGCGATAAACAGTGTCTCCACATTCCCCCAGAGGGAGAGCTCCTTCTCCACCACCAGGTTGTCACTGTTGGCGATGTTGATACTCTTCATCTTCCAGGAGCTTTCCAGCACATAGAGATAATCATCATAGGTGATAAAGCGTGCCATGGAGCCTCCTACACCATAGGTGTTGCTGGTTGGAGATGTTATTCCGCCCTTATCAAAACTTGATTCAAGACGGTAGTCCCAGTAGATAGGCCAGGGGTAGGGATTGTTGTATATCTCGCGGGTAATTTTCTTCACCTCGTAACCTGTGATAACCCCCTTCTTCTGGTCAATTTCATCCAGTGGGTAGTCGTAATCGTAAGGAGGAATGACATATTCAAACAGATCTTCGACCCTTTCAGTCAACACAGGTTGTTCCGGATCGGAGATATCAATCACCAGCAGGTCCACATAACTTTCGGCATAAAGCAGATCATTGCGGATGGCCATATCTACATTGCCAGGCACTTCGATAAATGCTTTAAGCTCAGGATCTGTGGGATCGGAAAGATCCACCACATGGATCCCCTTCTGGTATTCATTGATAAACATATGGGAACCGTAAAAACAGATCTTTCCCGGCTTTTCCATGGATGCTCCGGTAACCACCTCGAATGAGGAGCGGAGTGCATCGTACGACATATAGATTGGTACATTGGCCACATAGGTTTGTAAACGTCTATCCTCACAGGAGGTTAGGGTAATGCCAACGATGGAGAATAGAAAGAGCAGGCGCTTCATGGGTGCTGTTTTATCAGGTTGTTTTGCTGTTAGGATGCAGGGGAGAAGCTTCCGGTTGCGTGGGTACGCAACCTTTACTGTGGAAGGTTCATCCTGACAGAAACATACCCTCTATGAAAAAGCACCGATCCAGCACATTCAAAAAAACAATTCCTCTCACTCTTTTGCTGATCATAGTCGTTTCCCCTCTGCTTCTGGCCCAGGAAGCGGACCATGTTTACCTGAAATCGGGGAGTGTGATCCGTGGCAAAATCATTGAGATTGAACCTGTGGATCACGTGAAAATAGAAGATATGTGCGGCAATATTTGGTTCTACAAGATTACAGATGTGGAGAAGATTACCTCCGAACCGTTTGAATCCGGGATCCGCAGGGATCAGGAACCGATCGGTTTCGAAGCGGGGTTTGTCAATATGACCTCCATAGGGTTCCTGGCCGGGTCATCACACAACTCACAGGTGGCTCCATTTAGCCTTCTGATGGTGAATGGTTACAGAACCTCCCATGGCCTATTTGCAGGGATTGGAACAGGGATCGAATTCTTCTCCACCAACTACCTGCCACTCTTTCTTGATTTGAGAGGTGACCTGCTTGAAGGGGATGTGGTCCCCTATGTGATGGCCAAAGGTGGATATGGTCTGCCGCTCTCCTCCGATCGTTCAGACTATGATATCTCTTATGAATATTCGGGTGGATTGTTGTTTGGTGCAGGAGTCGGATTGAAGATCAGGACCAGGAACCATTTCGCCTGGGATATTGAACTGCTCTATCGTTACCAGGAGACCTCGTACAGGGAGATTCACGACTGGAATAACCAGGAGTATGAGTATACCGATATTTTTAACCGGATTGAGATACGTTTAGGATTCTATATCGACTAATCCTGGCAAGTGGATTAGGTTTTCCTCCCGGCCCGCTGATGCATCGTCTTTGGTGGGCCGTTTTTTTGGATTAAAAGGTCAGATCGTATGTTTTCGGCTGCCTGTGCGTAACACAATGTATCCTAAAACCCCCGCAATAAGAGAACCGATCAGGATGCCTGCCTTTGCCGAATCGAGCAGGAAGGTGTTTCCGAAAAAGGCCAGGTTGGCCACGAATATGGACATGGTAAAACCAACACCGGCCAGCAGGGCAATCCCTACCACCTGTTTGTAATTGACCCCTTCGGGTAGTTCAGCAAGTCCAAACTTTACGCCCACCCAGGAGAAGAACGTAACGCCGATCAACTTTCCGGCTACAAGAGAGATCACAATGATTCCTCCAAGCATACTATCCAGCTTGCCGCCACCCTGAAACGTCACCCCGGCATTGGAGAGGGCAAAGAGGGGCATGATCAGAAAGGCCACCCATTTGTGCAGCCTGTGTTCAAGATGCTGCAGGGGCGATTGTACCTGCTCGGTCCACTCCTCAAGGTTGTCGATGCCCTCAATCTGTTTTTTCGACAAAAGGGGTGTTTCTGGTTCGCCCGATTCCTTGATATCATCCACGATATCGCACAGTTTCTCCACATAGGTTTCCATTCCGATCCGCTGCCTGATCGGTATGGTAAAGGCCAGCAGCACACCTGCGATGGTAGGATGAATTCCGGCTTTCAGGAACAGCACCCAAATCACAATACCAAAAACCAGAATGAATCCCTTGGCATAGATCCTCCGGTAGGAGAGGAAGAACAGGATTGCAAGCAGCACAATGGCGATAGCAATAAGAGACCACTTGATGCTTTCGCTGTAGAAAAACGCAATGACCATTACTGCACCTAGGTCATCTACAATAGCAAATGCAGTAAGAAACACTTTAAGTACCAGCGGAACCCTTTTCCCCAGGAGTCTGAGGATAGCCAGTGAAAAAGCAATATCTGTGGCCATGGGAATACCCCATGCACGGGAGCTTTCAGGATTCTTGTTCAGTATCAGAAACAGAAGCACCGGTATAAGCATACCCCCAATTGCTGCAAAGAGCGGAAAGGAGGCTCTCTTTACAGAGTTCAGTTCCCCGATAAGCAGTTCCCTTTTAATCTCCAGTCCGATCAGGAAGAAGAAAATGGCCATCAATCCGTCGTTGATCCAAAGGATCAGGGGTTTGACCAGTTCAAATCCAGATGTACCGATCCCCAGCTTGTATTGCCAGAGTGATTGAAAACGATCGGCCAGGGGTGAGTTGGCAAGAACCAGGGCCAGCACAGTGGCACCAAATAGCAACATACCGCTCAAACTCTCAATGCGTACAAATTTTTGAAAGGGGGTGATGATTTTTCTAACCATGATTAATTCAATTATTTGTTTTCATCCTGCCTGCTGTGGCAATGTACCTTTTCCGGCTCCATATGAACTTAAATTTCAGGGCTTCCCTTTTACAAACATCCACGCACCGGCCACACTGGATGCATTCAGAGTTGGTAACCAGTCCATGTTTTCGATTCACATAATCGGTGATGGCGATATTGACCAGGCAGACCTGTTCACACTGTTTACAGAGGTTACAGCTCTCAGTATCAATGACAGGGATCAGTCTCGACCACGTGGAGCCAATGGCTGAAAGGGAACCCATGACGCAGAGATTTTTACATGCCCAGCGCTTCTCCAGCAAAACACCCATCAAAAGTGCCCCCAGGGTATCGTATAGCCAGATATGTTGGTAGTGGGTGTTCAGTTCAGTGCTGAAGAAGGTGGGTGCGAAGCGAAAGCCCACAATTTCACCTGCACGTAACCTCAGGAAAAAGAAGGTGAGTGAGGAGACAAAAAAACCGATGGGCATAATAAACCTGAGCCAGAGTATAGGTTTCTTCTTTTTCAGTTTTATCAAAGAATATCCAAATGGCAGGTCCTGGGTGGTTCCAACAAAGCAGAACCATCCACAACCGATCCGTCCGAAAAGTGGAGAGATCAGCAGGAAGAAGAACCAGATCAGGACAACAAAGCTGATCACACCCCAGTAGATGGAGTGCCATATGAATCCGAAATTAAAGAGCCTGAAGAAAGCGGGAGTAAGCAATAAAAAGAGGATCCTGCTGACCGTATTCCAGAATGAGAGCTTATTCAGTTTCAATTTTGCAGCCGGTTTTCAATGATACATGTATGCTCGAGAATTCCTATGGCCCGATCCAACTGCTCTCCTTTCAGAAGCAGATAGTCTGTATCATAGGTCGATATTGCAAAGATCGGTATTCCGGCATCTGAAAGGGGTGTAACAAGGGTTGCCAGGATTCCTGTCAGGGAGAATTCAAACGGCCCTTTTATCTTGATCATACGCCAGTTGCGTTCAGCTTCCACATTTCCGGGTAGACGATCTTCACAACATACGATGGAAAGTTCATCGGAGGTTCTGGTTACAGATGAAAAACTATTTTCACCGATCCAATTGGGTAAAGGTGCATCCGGTGGAAACCGGCATATGGCCAGTTCCAGCTCCGAAATTTGTAATGTGAGCTTATGATTCAGCATCGCTGGAAATAAATTTACACAAAAAAAAGTCACTTTTTGCCTTTATCCAGGGAGTATATAATGAATGGTTGAATTGGGCCCCAGCGGGATATCAAATAACAACCATAGCACCAGAAGTATAATCCAGACAACAAGGAATGCCACCGAGTAGGGCACCATGGTCGCAATAATGGTTCCAATACCCGCTTTAGGCTCATATTTCTGGATAAAGGCGATGATCAGCGCGAAGAAACTCATCATGGGTGAAATTACATTGGTAACGCTGTCGCCAATGCGATAAACAACCTGCGAAAGCTCAGGGGAGTAACCCATAATCATAAACATGGGAATAAAGATGGGAGCCAGGATGGCCCATTTGGCAGAGGCGCTTCCCATAAGCATATTGATGCTTGCCGAAAGCAGGATAAAAAGGATCATCAAGGGAATCAGGCCTATTTCCGTTGCCATCAGCATGTTGGCCCCCTTTACCGCCAGTATAATTCCAAGGTTGCTCCATTTAAAATAGGCAACGAACTGTGCAGCAAAAAAGACCAGTACCAGGTATAAGGTGAGTGTCTTCATGGAGGCACCCATACCGTTTATCACATCGCTGTCGTTTTTAAATGTACCTGTTGTAAAGCCATAAACCAGTCCCATGGCCCCTGCGGTGATAAAGAGCATGGCCACCACGCCTTTGATCAGAGGTGAATTGAGTAGTCCGCCATCCGCTCCACGAAAGAATCCGGTTTCCGGAATAAGCCCGACCATGGTAATTCCCATAATAACTAACAGGGTGATCATAGCTGCCAGCAGCCCCTTTCTTTCAATGCGTGAGAGCTTTTCAAAAGATTGATCCTGTGCTTCCACAACACCTTTGTATGTTCCCAGCCTGGGTTCAATGATCCTTTCAGAGATAAAGGTGCCTGTAAATGCAATTACTAAGGTGGAAGCCACCATAAAATAGTAATTGGCTGTGGGATTTACATCGTAGGACGGATCGAGGATCTGAGCAGCTTCTGTGGAGAGACCGGCCAGCAATGGGTCCACTGTTCCAAGTACCAAATTGGCACTGAATCCTCCGGATACACCCGCAAATGCGGCAGCCATTCCTGCAACTGGATGCCTTCCTACAGCCAGGAAAATTACGCCTGCAAGCGGAATTAGTAAAACATATCCCACATCGGATGCCACGTTTGAGAGAATCCCGGAAAAGACAATAACAAATGTGAGAATTTTGCCAGGAGCATTCAGCACAAGAAGACGAATGACGGCATGGATCAGTCCGCTCTGCTCTGCAATACCAATGCCTAGCATGGCCACAAGGACAATGCCCAGGGGGGCAAAACCAGTGAAATTATCGACCATCTCCAGCAGAATTCGATGAATCCCATCGTGTGATAGAAGATTGACCGTCCTGACCACTTCACCTGTAGCCGGGTGAATGACCTCCCACTTTAGCAGGTGCCCAAGTCCGGAAAGCAGAAGTGCAGCCAGTGCAAAGAGGGCAAAAAGTGTTGCGGGGTGGGGAAGCGCATTGCCAGCCCTTTCGGTCCAGTTAAGCATGCGCTGCAAAAGGCCTTTCCTTTCTGATTTACCCATATGGTTCCGGATATTTTTAATAGGGGATGAAAATAGGAAATCTTTTTATATCAGTCTCCA
>JAGLTY010000370.1 GCA_023135025.1 Bacteroidales bacterium
CGTGGAAGGTTTGTGGAGCGCGTACAGCAGGGACATCCCACCTATGCCGCCATGATTGAGACCCTGGACAGCAATGTGGGAAGAGTGATGCAGAAGGTTGAGGAGCTGGGGTTGGAAAAGAACACCATTTTTATTTTCATGTCGGATAACGGGGGACTCTCTACCTCTGAAGGATCTCCCACCTCTAACCTGCCCTTAAGGGCCGGAAAGGGCTGGATGTACGAAGGGGGAATCCGTGAACCGATGTTGATCAAATGGCCCGGTTCCGGTTCGGAAGGGAGCATTTCTGATGTTCCGGTCACCAGTACCGACTTCTATCCCACCATCCTGGATATGGCGGGCCTGGAACTGATGCCGGAGCAGCATATGGACGGGGTGAGCCTGGTCCCCCTGCTTTCAGGGGAAGGGCAACCGGATAAACGTCCCCTTTTCTGGCACTATCCCCACTACAGCAACCAGGGAGGAAAACCTGGAGCGGCGGTACGGCAGGGTGATTATAAATTAATTGAGTTTTTCGATCCGGGAGTTGTGGAGCTTTATAACCTGGCGGATGATATGGGGGAGACAACCAACCTGGCTGAAGAGATGCCGGAGAAAGCGAAGGAGATGCTGAAGCTTCTTCACTCCTGGCAAAAAGAGGTGGGTGCAGAAGGAATGGATCCCAATCCAGCCTACGATCCGGAATATCTGAGAGAAAACTATCTAAACAGACCATAACCTGATAACCAGTCCCATGAGAAAAGTGCTTCTATTGCCCGTAGTGTTACTGATTTTAATGCTCTCATCATGTAGCAGTCCGAAGGGCCAGCCTGAAGTGATCACCCTGAAACAGATCGGCCAGCAGTTGGAACTGCTGGATGAGAACACCATCAAAGTACAGGCCGAGGAGCCTCTCACTGCCCGTGGAGAGAAGCGGGTGGTACCGCGTACCATCAACAAAGACGGCTCTCTTGCAGTTGTTCCTGCGGGGGACTGGACCAGCGGATTCTATCCCGGGGTGTTGTGGTATATGTATGAACTGACCGGAGAGGAGGAATGGAAGGATAAAGCGATCAAATACACAGCCATTTTAGAGGAACAGATGTACAACGGATCCAACCACGATGTGGGATTCAGGATGTTCTGCAGTTATGGCAATGCCCTTCGGCTTACAGGTGACGAATCCCATATCCCGGTGCTGGAGCAGTCGGCCAAAACCCTTATTGCCCGCTATTATGAAAATGTGGGATGCATCCGGTCGTGGGATTTTAACCAGGAGAGGTGGCAGTGCCCTGTAATTATCGATAACATGATGAACCTGGAGTTGCTGTTCTGGGCGTTTGAGCAGACCGGTGATCAGGTCTACTACGACATTGCTTTCGCGCATGCCCTGACCACTTTGAACAATCATTTCCGGCCCGACAACAGCTCGGTGCATGTGGTCGATTATGATACCATTACCGGTGATGTAAGGCAGAAGAATACACATCAGGGCTATGCCGATGGATCATCCTGGGCGAGGGGACAGGCCTGGGGGCTCTATGGGTATACCATGACCTACCGCCTTACAGATCATATTAATTTCCTGAAGCAGGCGGAGAAAATTGCCGGATTTCTGCTGGAACATCCCAACATGCCGGATGACCTGGTTCCTTACTGGGACTTTGATGCTCCCGGAATTCCCGATGAGCCCAGGGATGTCTCTGCAGCAGCCATCATGGCCTCTGCACTCTATGAATTGTGCAGCTATTCGGAAAACGGTGCCTACTATAAAGAGAAGGCAGATAAGATCATGGAGAGCCTCGGAACAACCTATGCTTCAGCACCAGGTGAGAATTACGGCTTTATCCTGGGTCATTCAGTGGGGGCCAAACCCTTTGAATCGGAAGTGGATGTTCCCATGAATTATGCAGACTATTATTTTCTGGAAGCAATTTCCAGAAAAGAAAAACTGGACAACAATTCCTATTATTGATAGCCAATGAACAGGATTGCCAACTGGATAGGTTTACTAGCCATATGCCTGGGGTTATGTTCCTGTGACATGACCCTTCAAAGAGGAACAGTATACTATATATCCTCTGATGGAGATGACAATAACTCCGGGAAGTCTCCAAATAGAGCATGGAAAACCATTGAAAGGGTTAATGCGCAATCATACTCCCCGGGAGAAAAGATACTTTTCCGGGGTGGTGAAGAGTTTGAAGGAACCATTATATTTACCTCAGAAGATGCTGGTTCTCATGAATCCCGGGTAATAATCTCATCATTCGGAGCAGAGAGAGCCATCATAATGGGAATGGGGAAAGAGGGAATCAGAGTGGATAGTTGTCATTTCCTTGGAATCTCAAACTTGAACCTTATTGGATCAGGCAGGAAGTCCGGCAACAATTCAGATGGTCTGTTCATTCAAAAAAGTGATGGAGTCATTCTGGATAACCTGGAGACTTCTGGTTTTCAGCACAGCGGTATTCACCTTCATCAATGCAATGATGCTGTCATTACACATGTGTATGCCCATGAAAACGGTTTTGCGGGGATCCATGTAACCGGGAACACCATCTGGGACACT
>JAGLTY010000371.1 GCA_023135025.1 Bacteroidales bacterium
TATTTAATAACAATGCACGCAGCAGTGCTGCCGGTGGGAACGACTACTGGGAATCGGGTACAGTACGGCCCGACTTGATACTTGCCGATCTGATCAGGGTGTTTCATCCTGATTTATTGACAGATCATCGGTTTGTATACTACAGGCAATTGAAATAATCGTTACTTTTGGGTATCACAAAACCGCTACCCATGGCCAGCATCAGAATACTGAAGAAGGATATTAACAGGTTTGCATTTGATCTGCTACAGGAGTGTTTCTCCTACAGACACTATTCAGATGAGCTTTCCGAAGACAAATTCGATGATGTGATCAGTAAACTGGTGTTGCTACGAAACGATTTGATTCTGAGGGCCAACCATCCTGAAACAGATGCTGAATCCTCCACATTAAAAGATCATTACAAACAGGTTCAGCTTGATCTACTGAAACTGGCTGAAGTTGTGGAGGATCTAAAGAAGTAGGATGTGAGAATCCGGTCGAGAAGTCTGTTCATTATCTATTTTCTGGGTCTGCTCCTTATTGCACTTTTTTTGCTTGATATCAGGCTTGGCAGTATCTCAATTACTTTTAGTGATATGATGGGGCACCTGTTGGGCAGGAGTGAGCTCTCGGATCAACAACTGGTGATCCTGACCAAATTTAGGCTGCCACGTGTGGCAACAGCACTTATGGCCGGCGCTGCACTTCCGGTATGTGGATTGCAGATGCAAACACTCTTTCGGAATCCGCTGGCAGGACCCTATGTGCTGGGTATCAGCTCGGGTGCCAGTTTTGGTGCGGCAGTGGTGGTGCTGGGGGCAGGAGCCACCGGCATTGTGGCCACCTGGAGTCTGGCCATTGCAGCCTGGTTAGGCGCCGGAACAGTGATGTTGATGCTGTTGTTTGTATCCTACAGGATCAAGGATGTGATGACTATTCTGATCCTGGGAATTATGTTTTCGAGCGGATTGGCTGCCATTATCAGCATCATGCAGTATTTCAGCCAGGCTTCGGCCCTGAAATCATTTGTGATCTGGAGCATGGGTAGCCTGGGAAATGTGACCGGTGCACAGCTGACCATCATGGTCTGGGCCATCCTTCCGCTTTTACTGATTACCCTGGCTTATTCAAAGGTGCTCAACGGACTGATGCTTGGAGAGGAGTACGCTCAGACTATGGGCGTACGTATTCAGCGTACCCGACTGATAATTTTTGCCACCACCAGTATCCTTGCAGGCACCATCACTGCATTTTGCGGACCCATCGGGTTTATAGGGATTGCAGTTCCACATATGGCAAGATTTCTACTGAACCGCTCTGACCACAGGGTGCTGATGCCTGCCAGCATGCTAACAGGTATGGTGGTGATGGTATTTAGTGATATAGTATCGCGATTGCCGGGTACAGAGCGGATTTTGCCCATTAATGCAGTCACATCACTGATCGGGATTCCGGTGGTGATCTGGCTTGTTATTATGAACCGGAAAGCACAATCACTCTGATGACGGATTCACCGGCAGATCAAATTATCTCGCTCGACCGGTTTACCATCGGTTATCAAAAAGGGAGTGCCCTGTTGAGTCAGCTCAATCTGACTGTTAACCGGGGCGAAATGGTGGCACTGATTGGAAGGAATGGAACAGGAAAAAGCACCCTCTTGAAATCGATGATCGGACTGCTCGCGCCTCTGGAGGGAGTTTGTATGCTCGATGGAAAACCTTTCAGTGAATATACCCTTCTCGAGCGGGCACGCCGGGTCAGTTTTGTATCATCACAGCTCACACAACTTCCCTCACTTACTGTGGGAGAGCTGGTGGGACTGGGAAGAATGCCTTACACCGGTTGGATGGGGCGCATTACACCCGAAGACAGGGTGTTGATCCAGCAGGCGCTCGAAGAGGTACAGATGGACCCTTTTGTTGAGAGGAGACTGGAGTGTCTGAGCGATGGTGAGAGGCAGCGGGCCATGATTGCCCGCGCATTTGTTCAGGATACGCCATTGATGGTGCTGGATGAGCCCACGGCTTTTCTTGATATTCCAAATACATACGATCTGATTCGTCTTCTTAGCCGGTTCAGAGATAGTGGCAGATCCATTGTCTATTCAACCCACGATCTGGAAACAGCCATGCAGTGTGCCGACAAGATGTGGGTGATTCATGAGGATAAAATCCTGGAAGGTGCACCTGAGGATCTTGGACTTTCGGGGCTGTTCAATGAACTTTTTTCCAACTCGGGGATCAGTTACGATGAGCAGACAGGAAGGTTCCTGTTTTCGGGCACACAGAAAGGCAGTGTCAGTCTGGAAGGGGAAAGGGAAGAACCACTTATATGGACCCGCAATGCACTGGAAAGATTGGGATACAGTGTTGAAAAAGGGGCTGATCGGAAGATAAATATAGAGTCGTCACCGGGGGGGGTGAGCTGGATTCTTATGAAAAAGGGGGGATCCGTGCGCTTTGAAAATCTTTATTCCCTGGCCCGGTTCTTGATAGAAGAGTAATAAATCAGTAATTTGGAGCCGTAAACTAAATTTCCGAAC
>JAGLTY010000372.1 GCA_023135025.1 Bacteroidales bacterium
CTTGGGCGATGTTTTAATTTCCTCTGTTTCCAAAGTTCTTGTAAGAAACCTTAAATAGTTCTCTACCAGATCCGAAAGGCTTCGCCCCTTGCTTTTTGCATACTTTTTCGCTTTCCCGGCGATCTCCCTGTCCATATTCAATGTGAGTTTTGCATCCATATCCACGTAAATATTATGCTGTAAAGTTACGTAATATCCTGGATATCATCCAGAAGGCGCCGCTCTTTTTTGGTGGGCCGGCCGGCACCCCGGTCGCGTTTTACAAAGAAGTCATCCTGCATCTCCAGCTTCTGGAGCTCCTCCTGTGTGGTGATGTTCTCCATGTACTGATCCACGATTTTAGCTCCTACCCGTTTTTCGATGGGATCTTTGACCCTGTAGGAGTAGACCACCGGCATCTTTTTCACCTCGATTACATCGCCGGCAGTAATGGTCCGGGATGGCTTGGCCGGCATATCATCCACGGTCACCTTCCCTCTCTTGCACGCTTCGGTGGCCAGGGTCCGGGTTTTAAAGAGCCGCACCGCCCAGAGGTATTTATCAATTCTTACTGTTTTCGCCATTTCTTACTGTTTTCTAATTGACCGGTACGCGGTTGACCATCCGGTGGTAGAGTGGCTTGCAATATTTGTGTATCCAGACCATGATCAGTTCGGCACGCCCGATCAGTACATCTTTGCGGTTTCGTTTCATGGCCCTGATCATTTTTCGGGCACAGGTGGCTGGTGCGATCCCTTTGTCCAGACCCGGATCCATCTTTCCATGCTCCTTCCCGTCCTTGAGCAGGGCATGATAGGAGATGTTGGTCCGCACGCGGCCCGGACTGAAAATGGTGACCCGGATGCCCCGGTGGCGGTTCTCGGCCCAGAGGCTCTTGTAAAATCCAAACAGGGCATGTTTGGCAGCGGCATAGGCACTGCGCAGTGGCCAGCCAAATTTCCCGGAGATGGAGCTGGTGACCCCGATATGGCCATAGCCATTTTCAATCATTTTGGGAATCAAAGCCTTGGTCAGGATCACCCCGGCGAAGTAGTCGATCTCCATGATCTTGCGGTCCATCTCGATGGTGGTTTCGATGGCCTCGGCACGGGTGGATATCCCGCCGTTGTTCATCAGCACATCGACACGTCCAAACTGCTCCAGCACCTTTTGGGCGGTGGCCAGCACCTCGTCGGGGTTTCCCAGGTTAAACAGAACCGTGTGTACCTCTTTGGAAACTGGCTCCAGCGCTTTTCGGACACCTTCCAGCTCTTCGGCCTCATGGGAGGAGATAAGCACCCTGGCTCCCTCTTCGGCAAACTGTCTGGCCAGTTCGGCCCCGATTCCGGACGATGCACCGGTGATCCATACGGTCTTTCCTTTGTAGTTCTTCAATGCAAATGATTTTGTGCAAAAATAGGGGATAAAATAGAATTCAACATATAAATAGATGATTGCAGTTTGGATCTCCTCTGATATGTTATTACTTTGTTGTAACAAATTACTTGTAATCTATGGAAGTTCCAATCATTAACGTCGGCAATTCAAAAGGGATACTTTTAAGCAAAACCATCCTCGAAAAATATGGTTTCGTGGAGAAAATTGAAATCACAATGAAACAGAATCATCTGGAGCTTAAACCGGTCACCCCGCCCAGGCAGGGTTGGGATGAGGCATTTAAAAAGATGCACGAAAGAGGTGATGATAAACTGCTGGACGATGATATACTGGATGATAATTTGCTCGAAGAATGGAAATAAGCCAGTATGACATTGTCCTTGTAGATCTTCAGGTTTCTGAAATGCTTAGAGGGTCCGGAGCTGAAATAAGAAAGGCCAGGCCATGCGTGGTCATATCACCTGATGAGATGAACAGGTACCTGAGAACCGTGGTTGTGGCTCCTGTGACCACACGTTCAAGACTTATGCCCACAAGAGTCAGAGTTAGACATAACCAGCAAACGGGTTGGATTGTAGTAGATCAGATCAGGACCGTCGACCGAAAACGGATAAGCAAGAAGCTGGATAGGTTAACCCATCCGGAGATCAGAAAACTCAAGAATGTGATCAGGGAGACCTATGTGGATTGAGGGTTGGATTTAGCTGGCCACAGCGCCAATCACCTCCAGCTTGAAGCCCAGGCGGTGCACATTGATGATGGAGACGTTCTTGTCTTCGGCCAGTTTCTTACGCAGGCGGGCAATATAGACATCCATGCTACGACCCATGAAGTAGTCGTTCTCGCCCCATACATCGGTCAGCACCTTTTCGCGTTTCACCACATTGTTGATATTGGATGCCAGTATCCGCAGTACATCAGCCTCTTTTTTGGTAAGTGGTACACTGTCGGTGGAGGTGCATAGCATGCGATTGGGGTAATCGAAAGTAAAGTTGCCGAAATGGAGCGTTTCTGGCAGCTCCTGGCTCACCAGTGAAGGTTTGGTACGCCTGAGCAGGGCGTATATTCTGAGCGATAACTCGGTGATGGTAAACGGCTTTACAATGTAGTCGTCTCCTCCCGAGCAGAAGG
>JAGLTY010000373.1 GCA_023135025.1 Bacteroidales bacterium
AGATACTGAACACTGTTGTAATCCATTATAAAAGCTATTTCGCTAAGGGTAAATTCCTCCTGGTCGATCAGCTCTTTGATCCTCTCAATCTTATTCAGGATGATAAATTTCTCCAGTGTAATGTTTTCCTGCAACGAAAAGATCCTGGAGAGATATGAATAAGAGAGGCCCGTCTTCTCAACCAGGTATTCCGACTTCCTTACAACAGAGTCCACATTATTCATATGGTGAATCAGTTCGACTACTGCCAGTTTGATCTGCCCGACCAATCGACTATCTCGTGTTTCATTGAGATCCATACCCAGATCAACCAGTACCGTACGGATATGGTCGTTTGTAATCTTATGCTCGTCATAGCTTATGGTGGCCTTTCCCAGGCTTATCTCATCCACTCTGATCCCCGCTGCCTCAAACTCCTCCCTGATCACACGGATGCAACAGTGGCTAATCATATTCTTAATATGAATGGTAGTAGTAGTCAACTTCCCGGTCGTTACATTGAATAACCGCATAAAGGCGCTCTTACCCTACTTAATAACTCAAATTATGTAACATTTTCACAGAAAAGCATAACAGCCATACCTCCTGGAACCCGGACCTTTGTAAGGTAAATTAGTATAACTGTTCATTATGCAAATCAAAAAAAACATTGCCGTGAGCGAAACAGGGTTTGTGTTCAACCCTACCACCGGTGACTCATATTCCATTAACCAGGTTGGCCAGGAGATCCTGGGCTATCTTGGCGAGAAGAGATCGACGGCTGAAATCACCTCCCTGATGACCACCACCTACGATATTGATCCCCCCAGCTTTGAGAAATACTTTTACGACTTCATCAGCATGCTGAGGCAATTTGAACTCCTGGACGAAGAGAATGAAAACTAAAATCACAGTAGCCCTTACAGGATTAAACAACACGGATAATCCCGGACCAGGGGTCCCGGTGATACGTGGCATCAGGGATTCAAAAGCATTTGATCCCCGGATCATAGGTCTGGCCTATGAGAACCTCGAGCCTGCTATTTATATGGAAGGAATAGTCGATAAAACCTACCAGGTGCCCTACCCTTCAGAAGGATCAGATGTGTTGCTACAGCGGATCCTGGATATCCATGAAAAAGATCCCATTGATGTGTTGATTCCCAACTTTGATTCAGAGCTGTATGCATTTATGCGGTCGGAAAAGATATTGGAGAAGGCAGGCATCAAGACATTCCTGCCCACCCTGGAGCAGTTTGAAGAGCGCCACAAATCCAACCTCCCAGATTTCGGTGAGAAGTACGGTCTTTTGGTTCCTTTCAGCAGACCCATTAACCGGATCGATGAGATAGAGACACTCAAGGATGATTTTGAATACCCTTTGATGGTTAAAGGGAAATTTTATGATGCTTTCCTGGCCTACAACGAGGAGCAGGTAAGGATGAACTACAACAAAATCAGCGCCAAGTGGGGACTCCCGGTTATTATACAGGAGTTTATCAAGGGCACTGAGGTCAACGTCGTGGCACTGGGAGACGGAGAGGGCAATACCATCGGTGCTGTCCCCATGCGTAAACAGTACATCACCGATAAGGGGAAAGCCTGGTCGGGAATCACCCTGGATGACCCAAAGCTGCTCGATCTGACCCATAAGATCATCAAAGCCATGAAATGGCGGGGCGGTATGGAACTGGAGCTGGTGAAGTCCATAAAGAATGAACTGTTCATCATCGAGATCAATCCAAGGATACCCGCATGGGTCTACCTGGCCGTGGGAGCCGGACAGAACCTGCCCGAAGCACTGGTTAAACTGGCACTGGGAGAAGAGGTAAAACCCTTTACCAGTTATATAGTAGGAACAATGTTTGTCCGCTACTCATATGACCTGATTACCAACCTGAAGGAATTCGAGAAACTCTCCACACTTGGGGAACTATAACACCATAATCATGGAAAAAAGAGCATTTGAAAGACCATTTATAAAGAGACTTCAGGCCGGGATGCCCAGTAAATTTGGCATGAAAACACAGGCTGAACCCATCACACATATTGATGACGTTCCCGTTCGGGAGCTTCTGGAGGAGCATGGATCACCCCTTTATGTAATTTCAGAGAAAACCATCCGGGAAAAACAGAAGAGAGCGAAACATGCTTTTACAACCCGATATCCGAAAGTCCAGTATGCCTGGTCCTACAAGACCAACTATCTGGATGCAGTGTGCCGGGTCTTTCACCAGGAGGGTTCCTGGGCAGAGGTGGTTTCGGGATTTGAATATGACAAGGCCATCAATAACGGTGTGAAGGGAAGTCAGATCATCTTCAATGGCCCAGACAAAAATGATGAGGATCTGAAGAAAGCCATCGAAAACGACTCCCTGATCCACATTGACCATTTCGATGAGATGTATTCCATCATCGCCATCGCCGAAAATTCAGGGAAGCGACCCAAAGTGGCTATTCGCATCAACATGGATACCGGTGTATATCCCATGTGGGACCGTTTCGGTTTTAATTATGAAAACGGGG
>JAGLTY010000374.1 GCA_023135025.1 Bacteroidales bacterium
TGAGATCAGCTCGCCCGTAGGGTAATGAATAAGGTTAGTCGATGGTGAAGAGGAGTGCCCCTGTCTCAACCGAATCTAATCCCCCGCCTTGGGACAGATCTTGCTTATGCGCCCGCGTTGTGGAGATTTGATCTCATTTTGCATCTTCATGGCCTCCAGGATAATAACGGGTTCACCCTCCTTGATATCACTGCCCTCTTCTACCAGGATATCGATGATTTTCCCCGGCATGGGAGCCTCAATGGAGACGACGGAGGATGCATCGCCCTGCTTCTCCAGGTATCTTTTGCGTTTCAGTGAGACGGGGGTTTCCACTGTGAAGGAGTGCCAGACGCCATTGACCATAATGGTATACCGGTTCTGCTTCTTCTCGATCACATCGAGCATATATTTCTTATTCTTCCAGACAATATAGGAGAATCCATTGGGGTCTTCATGAAGTTTGATATCCACCTCTTCCCCCTGGTACTTAATCCGTTTTTGCAGGGGTTTTTTAAACTCATAAGCCTTATTGGTTGCGCTGAGCGCTATGAGTTTGGTCGTCGTTTTCTTCTTTGCTGCACGTGCCATATCCTGATCCAGATTTATCGTAACCGTTTTTTTAATACCCAGGGGGTAATCGCCTTGCCATTCTCTGTATGAAGTGGTTTTTCCTCATTTTCATTCATCTCCCGGGCATAATCGTATGTGGCAAAAAATGCGGCCAGCAGTGCTTCATCGGGTTCGTTTTGGTAATGAATCTTCAGCTCCTTGCTGAGAAAAGAGGTGTTGAATTTTCCTTTCCTGAAGTTGCGGTTCTGAAGAACTGCCCTGCAAAATGCAAGGGTTGTTTTGGGCCCTTTGATCCAGAATTTTCTGATGGCCATACTTGATTGTTGCAGGGCCTTTTCCCGGGTTTCGGCATGGATGATCAGTTTGGCGATCATGGAGTCATAGTAGGGAGTAATAACCGATCCGTCTCTGACCCCGGTATCCACTCTGACATGTTCATTCTCTGTCCAGGAGATCTTTTCGATGGTACCGAGACTGGGGGAGAATCCGGATTGTACATCTTCGGCGTTGATTCTCCATTCGATGGCCCAGCCATTCAGTTTAATCTCCTTCTGGGTAAATGGAAGTTTTTCCCCTTCAGCGATAAGAATCATCTGCTCGATCAGGTCAATTCCGGTAACCATCTCAGTGACCGGGTGTTCAACCTGTATACGGGTATTCATCTCCATAAAGGAGAAACTGTTGTCATCATCCAGCAGGAACTCGACGGTTCCGGCCGAATAGTAATTCACAGACTTCGCAATATTGATGGCTGCTTCCCCCATCTTTTTTCTAAGGGCATTATTCAGTGCAGGGGAGGGGGACTCCTCCAGCAGTTTCTGGTGTTTTCGCTGGACCGAGCATTCCCGTTCACCCAGGTGCACAATGTTTCCATGCTGATCCCCCAGGATCTGGAACTCAATATGACGCGGCTCCCTCACAAACCTCTCAAGAAAGACATCGGGATTATTAAAGGCCTTCTCAGCTTCATTGGTAGCCAGAGTGAACATTCTTTCAACGTCTTTCTCTTTCTCTACCACCCGCATCCCCCGGCCGCCGCCTCCGGCTGCAGCCTTTAGGATTACAGGATAACCAATTTTGTTTGCAATTTTCCTGGCCTCTTCTGCATCGGATAGTGATCCCAGGCTTCCGCCAAGCAGGGGGACATTGTTTTCCCTGGCCAGCTCTTTGGCAATGGTCTTATGCCCCATGCGATAGATGGCATCGTGTGAAGGCCCAATAAAGGTGATCTTCTCCTCTTCACATCTTCTGGCAAAATCGGGGTTCTCAGCAAGGAAACCATAACCGGGATGAATGGCATCTATCTGGTGCTTCCTGGCACTCTTGATGATCCTTTCAATATCAAGAAATTCCGGGATCACATCATCATGGTTTTCTGAGAAGTCAATGATCTCATCTGCCTCCTCCAGGTACCAGGCGTTGGGTTCCTTAGCTGTTTTTATCACATAAGACCGGATACCCATTTTCCTGGCGGTCTTTATAATCCGGATGGCGATCTCGCCCCGGTTTGCTATCAGTAAACTCTTAATTTTCATGGATGAAATTTAAAGAGGAATATTGCCATGTTTCCTGGCAGGGTTATCAATATGTTTTGTTTCAAGTGCCTCAAAGGCACGGATCAGTTTGAGCCTGGTTTCGGCCGGATCGATCACTTCATCGATGAAACCGCGTTCATCTGCCACATAGGGATTGGCAATCTCAATCCTGTACTTTGCAGCCAGCTCTTTCTTCAGGGCAGCGGGATTGTCAGAGGCAGCCAGCTCTTTCCTGTAGAGGATAGCTACAGCACCTTCGGGTCCCATCACTGCAATTTCGGCCGTTGGCCATGCAAAATTGAAATCGCCTCCCAGGTTTTTGCTGTTCATTACACAGTAGGCTCCTCCATAGGATTTTCTCAGGATCACCGTGATTCGGGGGACAGTGGAGTCGGCAAATGCATAGAGCATTTT
>JAGLTY010000375.1 GCA_023135025.1 Bacteroidales bacterium
TCCATGTCTGCCGGACTGATATTATTCTCCTCCTCCTGCACCACCTTTTCAATCCAGTCTACCAATCCTCTCCAGAACTCAGAGCCCACAAGTACAATGGGAAATTTCCCTATTTTTCCGGTCTGAATCAGAGTGGCCGATTCAAAGAATTCATCGAAAGTCCCGAACCCACCGGGCAATACAATAAATCCCTGGGCATACTTCTGAAACATCACTTTCCTTACAAAGAAGTGCTTAAAGGTGATCAACTTATCCGGATCAATATATGGATTGGAACCCTGCTCAAAGGGGAGCTGGATGTTCAGTCCCGCACTGATACCATCTCCCCGCTGGGCCCCTCTGTTGGCTGCTTCCATAATACCAGGACCACCCCCGGTGATCACACCGTATCCACTCTGTGTAAGCTTATATGCAATCTCTTCAGCCAGTTTATAATACCTGTTTTCAGGTTCTGTTCTGGCCGAGCCAAACAGGGATACACATGGACCGATAGAAGCCATTTTTTCAAAACCTTCCACAAATTCTGCCATGACCTTAAAGATCTGCCATGAATCGGATATCTTTATTTCGTTCCAGGTTTTCTGCTTGAACGCCTTCTTGATTTTCTCTTCATTTGTCCTCATTATCTCTCATTTTATTACCAGAACAATTTAGTATAATTATCTCAAAGACAGTTCTTCCCTGAGAAAATTACCGGTATAGCTATCCTCCACCCCTGCCACCTCCTCCGGAGTCCCTTCTGCCAGAATAGTTCCTCCCAGGCTTCCTCCCTCCCTGCCCAGGTCTATGATGTGATCAGCAACCTTAATGACATCCATATTGTGCTCGATCATGATCACGCTGTTGCCCTTGTTCACCAGCCTGGCTATTACCTCCAGCAATACCCTAACATCTTCAAAATGAAGGCCCGTGGTGGGTTCATCCAGAATATAAAGGGTTTTACCGGTATCTTTTTTTGCCAGCTCTGCTGAGAGCTTCACCCGTTGCGATTCGCCTCCTGATAGTGTAGTGGATGGTTGCCCAAGCCGGATATATCCCAGTCCCACCTCCTGCAGGGTTTTCAATTTTCTCAGAATGGATGGAATACTGTAGAAGAACTCCACGGCCTGGTTAATGGTCATCTTCAAAACATCATTGATGTTTTTACCCTTGTACCTGACCTCCAGGGTTTCCCGGTTATAACGTCTCCCGTTACATGCTTTGCATCGTACATATACATCCGGAAGAAAATTCATCTCTATGGTTTGCACTCCTGCACCGCCACAGGTTTCGCAACGCCCCCCCTTTACATTGAAAGAGAACCTGCTCGCCTTGTATCCACGAATCTTTGCATCGGGTGTCTGCTCAAACAGCTTCCTGATGTCGCTGAACACACCGGTATAGGTCACAGGATTTGATCGTGGGGTCCGGCCCAGGGGTGACTGGTCCACTTCGATCACTTTATCGACCAGGTCGAGTCCCTCCAACGAATCATAGGGCAGCGGGTCCTTGTTCGATCTATAAAGCTTCTGACTGATGATGGGCTGCAGTGTTTCATTAATCAGGGTCGATTTTCCGCTACCACTGACTCCGGTAACGCATATGAACTTCCCCAGCGGAAAGGCGACACTCACACTCTTCAGGTTATTGCCAGAGGCTCCACAAAGCACCAGTTCCATCCCATTTCCGGGCCGTCGCTGCTTGGGCAGGGAAATCTCTCTGGTCTGGTTCAGGTATTCGGCAGTAAGTGTACCACCCTTCAGAATCTGGGTTGGTGAACCACACGCAACCAACTCTCCTCCCAGCCGGCCAGCACCCGGACCCAGGTCAACAATATGGTCGGCAGAGAGGATCATCTCCTTATCGTGCTCCACCACGATCACAGAGTTTCCCTGATCTCGAAGATTTTGTAACGATGCAATGAGTTTCCTGTTATCCCGTTGATGTAAACCGATACTGGGTTCATCCAGAATATAAAGCACATTGACCAGCCTGGAACCGATCTGGGTAGCCAGTCGGATCCGCTGACTCTCACCCCCTGAAAGCGAACGGGCACTGCGTTGAAGAGATAGATAGTTGAGCCCCACATCCAGCAGAAATCCGAGTCTGCCCCGAATCTCTTTCAGGATATCCCTGGCAATAATATTTTGTCGTTCACTCAGATGCTCCTCAATATGGCTGAACCATTCAGCAAGCTCGCCAATATCCATGGCAGACAACCCGGCGATATTTTCTCCATTGATTCGGAAATAGAGCATCTCCGCCTTCAGTCGGTTCCCGTTGCAATGCGGACAGGTCACCTTCCTGATAAACTCTCTTACCTGTTGCTTTCCGTTGGTGCCATTGCCCTCTCCTGCACTGTTTTGTATGTGATTGATAATGCCTTCAAAACTCAGGAAATAGTTGGAGTTTGCGCCCAGAGGGGTATTTTGCAACTTCAACGGCTCCTCCGAACCAAACAGGATACAGCGCAAAGCCTGTTCCGGGATCTCCTTCACCGGAGTATCCAGGGTAAA
>JAGLTY010000376.1 GCA_023135025.1 Bacteroidales bacterium
AATGCATCCGGGGTCGATAAGGTGTTTGCGGCTACCAATAAGGACTGGAACAACCGGGAGACCAGGATACTCTTTATTCCTGCAACTCCGGATAAATACGGAAGGGTCTATTTTGGCTACCAGCTGGAAGAGGGTTTCCAGAATGTTGGAGGGATGAATGACCAGGGATTGTGGTACGACGGTGCATCTTTACCGTCCAGGTCCGACATAGAGAACCATTACAACAAACCCCGGGTTAAAGGTGAACTGTGCGAAAAGGCGCTGGAGGAGTGCGCTACTGTTGAAGAGGTAATACAGTTGTATGAATATTACTATACACCACACTGGCAGGGCCACTCCATGTGGGCCGACCGGTTTGGGAACTCTGTTATTATAGAGTATGGTGAAAAAGATGTGGTTTTCATCAGGAAGGAGCAGGGATTTCAGGTGATGACCAACTTTTATATCTCTGATACGGACAACCCCAGGTGGTATAACTGCCACCGCTTCAATGCCATTACAGAAATCATGGAAAGGGCCGGGAGTTTGAATGTGGATGTGATGACCGAAGCGCTGGATGCATCCCATAAAGAGGGACTAACGCCCACACTCTTTTCAAATGTCTATGATCTGAAAAACGGTGAGATCCACCTCTATCACTTTCACTGCTACGATGAGGTTGTTCGTCTGGACCTGGCGAAGGAGTTGGAAAAAGGGGATCAGTATCTGGAGATTCCACAGCTTTTTCATGGGATAAGATTGAAAGCGCCCGCCAGTGAGCAGTTGGTAGATGGCGCAGATGTAGAGATAATGTGGAGTGGAGCCGCTGGGGTTTATGAGATTTATTGTTCTGAAGATAAGTTATTTACCGAAGCAGAGCCGGTGGTGGTGATGAATCACCCTCAAAGCGGATCCAGCCTCCTGGGTCTCTCTTCCCTCCTCATTCTGGGAGTGCTCACAGGATTGTCGGGCAGATTGAGAAAGAGGTTGCCTCTGATGCTACTCGTAGGAAGTTTGTTCCTGGGAGGGTGTGCCGGATGCTCGAAGATCTTTATTTCGCCTCAGTTTCCACACGTCATCGACGGGTCAGTGGTGGTAGAGCAGCTGAAACCGGGGACCACCTATTACTGGAAGGTTGTGGCCCTTGGGGATAATGGCATCAACAGTGAAAGTGTCGTTCAGACCTTTACCACAGCTACCTGAGCCCGGTCCTTGAAGTTAAATTATCTTACCGATACCTGTGACTTTTGGAGTTGTATCACTCATAGATACCTCATTAATTCATTGGAACTCCTGGATATTCAGATTTCTCCACATA
Organism: Bacteroidales bacterium; assembly: GCA_023135025.1. Lineage (GTDB taxonomy): Bacteria > Bacteroidota > Bacteroidia > Bacteroidales. The sequence continues at coordinate 1,298 of JAGLTY010000376.1, forward strand.
ACCTTTATACCGCCACCAGAGTGTATCTGAAGGGCGATGATCCCGGTGGCCTGGGCGATCATTTTATCTTCTAAGGTGATCATTTTTTGCCCGTTTAGCCAGGTTTCCACCAGGCCGCCCACCACACGTATTTTCATCTTGTTCCACTCACCGAATTTCAAGTGCTTATCAAATTCCGGATCCGGTTTGATGATCCATCCCCTTCCATAGGATTCGTAAATACCGCCGGTATTGTTACCCGGAGGAGCTACTTCGACCTGCCATCCCGTGATCCTGGTTCCTTCTATGGATGAGCGGAAGAATACCCCGCTGTTTCCGTCGGCACCCTGTTTGAATTCAAGGGTCAGTTCAAAATCTTTGTACTCCTTGTCTGTTCCCAGGTATCCGTACTCCTTATCGGGACCACTTTCACATACCAGCAGTCCATCTTCCACATACCACTTTTCGGTTCCGTATATGGTCCAGCCTGTCAGGTCCTTTCCGTTGAAGATAGATTCTGTTTGTGCAAAGATCCCTCCCTGGTAGCAAATCAGCAGAATGATTGAGAGAATGGAAAATCTTTTCATATTGATAGGTTTTGGTTGTTTGACTACAAGTTACAATTCATTTTTCGTTTTATTCCATTGGAAAGGAAACATGGCTTTTCATCTGCGGAGGGGTCTCCATCTGGTTGATCTGATCGATGAGCAGCAGGGCAAATTTGATGGTCTGCTTCATGCCAGCCAGTTCCCATTCGGGGTCAAATTCGTCCTTGACGGTGTGGTAATCCTTTCCCCAGAATTCAGTGTAGTTTTGAGCGCCCGATACTTCATCCTCGCCAGCAGATATCCAGACGGATGGAATGCCATAGCGGGCGAAGGAGAACTGGTCGGAGCGGTAAAAAAGGCCCTGGTTGGAGAGGGAGAATGTGGAGTACTCCAGGTTGTTTTTACGGGCCAGATCCTGGATCATTCCCTCGAAATCGGAAAGACGGGCACCGATACCCATAATGCTGTTCGCTTCGCTCCAGACCGGTGTCGATTCGAAATTGATATTGGCGATGATGGTGCTGCGATCGCTGTTCCGCACATAGTATTTTGATCCCAGCAGTCCCGACTCCTCTGCATTGCATCCCAGGATGGTGACAGAGTAACGGAGGTCGCACTGGAACTCCTTCAATACTTTGGCCACCACCATCATGGCACCCACTGC
>JAGLTY010000377.1 GCA_023135025.1 Bacteroidales bacterium
GACCTCATGATTATGAATCATGCGCTCTAACCACCTGAGCTACCTCGCCATCATCTCTTAAGAACCTGTTAGTGCACCTGGCACTTTCGGGGTGCAAATATATAATTTTTTGGGCTTACAGCAAAGGGATTTGAACCATGAGTGTTTTGCAGTGTTTTTGTATATTACAGAAGCAAGCGTTGGAGAGAGTCAATTATGAGCACCGGTTTTGATGAAATGAGTACGGCATTGCAGCTGATCATTTACCTGGGAGCCTTCGGGATCGTGGCCGTGGCCGCCGGGAAGGTTGCTGGAGCGTTTCAGAAATTGAAGCTGCCCCTGATCACCGGGTTCCTGATAATCGGCCTGATCTCGGGTCCCGAGGTCTTTGGACTGATTGAGGAAGAGGCACTGGCCAGGCTCTCTTTTCTGAATGATATTGCCCTTGCTTTTATCGCTTTTGCAGTGGGTTCGGAACTCTATCTGAATGAGTTGAGGAGCAGGATGAAAAGCATCATCAACTTGTCCATTGCACAGATCGCAATTACCTTTCTTCTGGTAAGCCTATCTGTTTACCTGTTGTTGGATGTGTTTCCCTTCTCCGACGGAATGAAACTGGCAGCCCGGGTTGCTGTTTCAATGTTGGCTGGAACTATTGCCGTTGCCAGTTCGCCTTCATCGGCCATCGCCATTATCAATGAATTGCGGGCCAGGGGTCCCTTTACCCAGACAGCCATTGGTGTGACCGTAGTCAAGGATTTTGGGGTGATTGTATTTTTTGCCATCATTTTCACACTTTCGAAATCATTGATCCAGGAGGCGGAGTTCAGGACGATCTATATTGTTCAGGTCCTGGTGGAACTGGTGTTGGCTTTCGGTCTGGGTTTCCTGGTCTGGTTGATGCTCAGGCTGATTCTCTCCCTGAAAGGGATGATCGAATTGAAAAAGGGCCTGGTATTATTGACAGGTTTGCTGGTCTATCTCTTTACCCATGTCATGGGAAATCATTCCAGCATGTACCTGGGACTGGAGCTTCATATAGAGCCCCTGTTGATTTGCATCATCGGCAGCTTCCTGGTTACCAATTTTTCGGTCTACAGGAATGATTTTGTAAGAATTATTAAAGATCTGGGGCCCTACGTTTATGTTATGTTTTTTACTCTTACCGGTGCCATGATCTCCCTGGAAGTTCTGGTTGCCATGTGGTATGTAACCCTGATCATTTTCGGAATGCGGATTATCTCTCTTTTCCTGTCAGGCTTTTCCGCAGGTGCTATCGCCGGAGATCCGCCCATTTTCCGAAGAATTTTATGGATGCCATTTGTGACACAGGCCGGGGTTGGCGTTGGACTGGCAACCATCATTGCGACGGCCTATCCGGGATGGGGAGGGGAGTTTGCTACGGTGATGATCGCAGTTATTGTATTAACTCAGATTGTTGGCCCTCCGCTGTTTAAGTGGGCGCTTCACCTGGTTGGTGAGGCGCATGTGAAGTCTGATGGAAGCTATGAGGTGGAGCGAAAGGTTCTGATTTTCGGCTTGGAGAATCAATCCCTGGCGCTGGCTAACCAGCTAAGCAAACAGAACTGGAAGGTGGAATTTGTGGTGACCGATAGGCCTGTTGATGCGGAGGGAAACAGCGACTATACTGAGCATGTTTTCGAGGGGAGCGGTCAACTGGCGTTACGGAAATTCAGTGCTGAAACGGCCGATACCATCGTATGCCTCCTGTCCGATGAGGAGAATTATGCCATTTGTGAAACTGCCTTTGAACACTTTGGAACCAAACATATGATTGTCAGGCTGAATGACAAAGAGTATTATAGAAAGTTTCTGAGGATCAGGGTGATGGTAATGGATCCCGCCACCGCCATGGTCTCTCTGATGGAGCACTTTGTGCGATCGCCCATCGCCACCTCCCTGTTGCTGGGGATGGATGAGAGTCAGGATACCATCGATATTGAATTGAGAAATTCCGACTTCCATGGTCTGACCCTGCGAGATCTTCGGCTCCCCTACGATGTTATTATCTTATCTGTGACCCGGGGCGATCATCCCATCATATCCCATGGTTATACCCGGCTCCGGCTGGGAGATATTGTGACCATGGTAGGATCCATTGAGAGCCTGGATAAGGTTCGCCTGAATTTGCAAGGATATTAAACAATAAGAGATGATATTGAAGAAATGGGAAAAATATTAAATAAGATTGCGGAAGGAAGGGTACTGGTATCGGATGGTGCCTGGGGGACCTTTTTACACCAGAAAGGGTTGAAGGCAGATGAATGTCCAGAATTGTGGAACCTGCAGCATCCGGGCGATGTGCTGGAGATTGCCAGCAGCTATGTGGAGGCAGGTGCGGATATTATTCTAACCAACAGTTTTGGTGCGAGTCCGCTTAAACTGGAGGGATATGGATTGGAAGAGCAGACCCTTGAGCTGAACAGGAGTGCTGCAGAAATATCAAAAAAGGCGGCTGGGAACCGGGCCCTGGTGATGT
>JAGLTY010000378.1 GCA_023135025.1 Bacteroidales bacterium
GGACGAATTGTGATGAGGGCAGCAGCAGAACAGCTTACACCGGTGACCCTGGAGTTGGGGGGGAAGAACCCTGTGATTGTTATGCCCGACTGCAACCTGAAGCGCACTGCCCAGCGGATCGCCTGGGGCAAGCTCCATAACAACGGTCAGGCGTGTGTATCGCCCGATCATCTCTATGTACATGAATCTATCAGGGAGGCACTTATTGAGGAGATCGGGAAACAATTCGCCCGGATTACCAGCTCCGATCCCAAAGGGAGCCCCCTGCTGCCACGTATGGTGAATGAAAAAAACTTTGACCGGGTAAAAGGATTGATTGACCCGGATAAAGTGGTTGTGGGAGGATCGAGCGATCGTTCGGAGTGCTATATCGAACCGACCATCATGGATGGGGTTACACCGGAGGATCCGGTTATGCAGGAGGAGGTATTTGGCCCGCTGCTTCCGGTTCTTACCTACAGCAACCTGGAGGAGCTTGTGGAGTCACTTAAGATTCAGCCGGCCCCCCTTGTACTCTATATCTTCACACGTAACATACGCCTGGCAAAGAAGATTATGAAGGAGGTCGCTTCGGGCGGAGGCATGATTAACGAGGTGGTGATGCATTTTATCAATATGAATGCACCTTTTGGCGGCGTTGGTGCTTCAGGTATGGGCAGTTATCACGGTAGAGCGGGGTTTAATGACTTCAGTCACCAAAAGACCATCATGGTCAAGCCAATGTGGTTTGAGCTCTTTCTGAAATACCCTCCACACCGCAAGATCTACCTGCGTATTTACAGATCAGTACTGGGAAGATCTTTCAGGAATTTCTGGCATTGAGCAGATCCAGGTACTCGCTGGGTGTCTGACCCGTCTTCTCTTTGAAGATGGTATTGAAACTCGATTTGGAGTTGAAGCCGGAATCGTAAGCGATGGCCAGAATGGTCAGGTGTTTCATATCATCACTTTTCATCCGCTCTTTCACCTCATTGAGCCTGTATTCATTGACCAGGTTATAGAAGTTCTTTCCCATGTGCTCGTTGATCACTTCAGACAGGATATGCCTGGGGATCTTTAGTTGATCAGACAGATCATAAATAGTAAGCTCCCTCTCCAGGTAGGGTTTTTCAATGACCATGTATTTTCTGATCTTATTTACAAAATCAGCCACATCCTCCTGTCTCAGCCCGGACCTCTGGTACTTTTTTGTATTCGGTTCCATCTCTTGTGAGTCATCATGGCTTTCATACCTGACCACCTCCTCAAAGATACTGGGCTGGTGGAATCCGAAAACTCCGAACAGAAAGGTGAGAAGGGTCAGACTAATAAAGGAGATTTCATAAGGGTCAAAGGGCATAAATCCCACAAGAATATCGATACCTCCGAAAATGAACATAATTATATACCCGGCATAAAAGGTGATGGAAAGAGCCAGCAGCCATTGAAGGGTGATCTTTCCGGAGGAGTAACTGACAAGTTCCTTCAACCTTTTCTGGTGCTGGTGGATCACCACAAATGTGGCTATCGAATATGCGGTTATGGAGATAAAGAAGGTGAAAGCATAGACAATCCGAAAAGATACAAATCTGTCGATCACAAGGAAACCGTCAGTGCCATGCATAACCCGTTCATCAATAAAAACCAGTGAGGCAATCAGGAAGATAACAAAAGGCGAGAAGTGCCACAGGTAACGGGGATCGAACTGGGGTTTTTCGGTGGTCATCCATTTGGCGTACAGTAGCAATAGCGGACCATATAAATATGGAAGAATCTTAATGGGATATAGCTCAACCAGGGTCTCATTGATCAGGACAATGATCATTTCAATACAGATGATAAAAAGCCAGGCTGCGAGGATCTGGTTGGCCAGTATTCTGGGCCTCTTCACTGCAATCAGGATACCGGCAAAAAGGGTTTGTGAAATGCCAATATAGAGGATCGCTTCCATGTCGAAATGTACAAATTTTTAGTTACATTTGAGACTCAGTCAGAACCTAAAACAGACCTTATAAATGAGCGTATTATTGAATAAAGAGTCCAGGGTAATTGTCCAGGGATTTACCGGAAGTGAGGGTACTTTTCATGCACGGCAAATGATGGAATATGGCACCATCCTGGTGGGTGGAGTGACTCCGGGAAAAGGGGGACAGGAACACCTGGGCAGACCCGTATTCAATACCGTCCGGGAAGCTGTTGAAGAGGCGGGAGCAGATACATCTGTAATTTTTGTTCCGCCACCATTTGCAGCCGATGCCATTATGGAAGCGGCCGATGCCGGGATCAAACTTGTGGTATGCATTACAGAGGGCATCCCCACAGCCGATATGATTAAGGTGAAGGCCTACCTGGAAAACCGGGATACACGGCTGGTCGGCCCCAACTGTCCGGGAGTCATCACCCCGGGTGAGGCCAAGGTGGGGATCATGCCAGGTTTTATTCATCAGCAGGGTGTTATCGGGATTGTATCACGTTCGGGCACATTGACCTATGAAGC
>JAGLTY010000379.1 GCA_023135025.1 Bacteroidales bacterium
ACTGGTTTAATCACACCGTACAGGTGACTGATATGGGGAAGTGGTTGAGGGGAAACGGTGTGGTAGAATGGGAAATAAGTGCTCTGACCCGACCAGCTTATCAACCTGTTGAGGTTAACCGGGCGGGCAATTGATAAGAGGATATTCCGGGTTTTATGGTTCATGCTATCGCAACTTGTTAAGTGTGGCCGGCAATCGATTGAAACTGACCCCCTGGTAAATTTCAGGCTGCGCTCCAAATCCGCCAAAAAAGCGCGCCACCGATGGAATATTTGAACCCTCGAAATCGAGGATCACTCCCGAACCGGCGTGATCACTGATAAAGGCATCAATGATCCGGAACATTCCTCTTCGCTCTTTTCCCTCCTGGCTGGAGGCTGAAAGCAGGTAGATCGCCCTGGTGTTACTGAATGCAAAAAAAGCCGCAGCAGTTATCTCTCTGCCTGTCCGGATGGCATAAATCTTTCCTGCACCCCTCTGCTGGATGGTCTCAAACAGGTTTACCAGCCACCGGTAATCCTCTTCGGACCGTTTGAACACATCATTCTCCCGCTTCAGCCTGACCAGCTCATCCACAGGCAGGTTTTTTTCTACCAGGTCGGAAAACTCAATGGATTTCCTGATGTTTCTTTTGGCATTGGTCGAGAAACCTCTGTATTGGGAATCATAATCCTGATTCAGCAGCATCACATAATTGGACTTATCATCCACAATGAAGGGATCCTCTTCCCCAACCAGGTTCTTTGCATTGAAATTCATGCCTGCAAACCTGAATTTTTTATAGAGGATGCGGAGCATCTTACGGATCAGCTCCGGATCCACATACTCCCTGCTGAACACACCCAGCTGCTGGGTGTAAAAAGGCTGGTACATATATTTCATACCTGCCTTCTTCTTCCATACAACCGGCATCACAAACCGGTAATCATCCACCACCAGGGCCGACCAGTTATCTGAAACCGCATCAAGGTACCAGCAATAGGGATAGATGGTCTCTGCAGGTGACCCGGCAATCAGCCGGTCCCACTTCTCCACCTGAATCTCTTTTCTCTTTAAAAAATCTATTTTCAACCCCTTATCCATTCCCCGCTAACCATTTATTATTAACCGCTATCCCATTAACTTTCAAGTCTGACCACGGTGATCCCGGCTCCTCCCTGGTCCACATGGGCATCACCATACCACTCCACAAGGTCGACCGAATGGAGGTACTCCCTGATCAGTTGCCGGAGAATACCGTTCCCTTTTCCATGCAGGATCTTCAGATCGCGGGCATTGACCATGATGGCCTCATCAATAAAATCAACCACAATATCCATGGCCTCGTCGGCCCGCTTCCCGCGCAGGTCGATATCGGGACGAAAGTGAACCCTGCGGCTGCTCACACTCCATTCGCCCAGGTTCACCTTAGATTGATCCCTCTTCCTGAGACGGCCTGCCTCCTCTGACATGATCTTCTCCAGCTGTCCAAGTTTGCTATATGTTTTTAACATTCCAAAAGCCACCACACAATTTTTTCCTTTGATCTCCATCACCTCCCCGGCTACCTCCTGTCCCTCAATCCGGACCAGGTCCCCTACCCTGATCTCAGGATCTTCCTTCACCTGCTTCTGAGCCAGCGTCTTTCTTGATCGTTGCCGCAGATCGGGCCGCCGGGTCTCCAGTTCGCTCCCCTTCCGGCGAATCTCCTTCAACTCTCTCTCCACCTTCTGCTCCTCCTTTCCCTTCTCAACCTCCAGCTCCTCCCTGAATTCATCAAGCTCCTTACGCACCTCCCTGGTCCGCTCCTTCTCAGCTTCCGCCTCCTTGATCTCCCTGATGGTCTGCTCTATCTTCTTATTGGCACCCGAAAGCATATCATCGGCTTTCGCTTTGGCCTCTTTCACAATGGCCTTTCGCTGCTTTTCACTCTCCTGGAGCTCCTGTTCATAGCGCCCCATCAACTCCTCCAGTTTCCGCTCCGACTGCCTGATCTTCTGCCGCTTTCCTTCCCAGTATTTTTTATCCCTGAGAATCTCTCTCAAATGCTTATCAAAGTCGATATGATCCTGTCCCACTTTTTCAGAAGCAGTGCTGAGCACATCTTCGGGCAGACCAATTTTTCTGGCAATCTCAAATGCAAATGAGCTGCCCGGTTTGCCCACCTGCAGTTGATAAAGGGGTTGCATCTTCTGGTTGTCAAATAGCATCGCCCCGTTAATAATACCATCCGATGAGGTAGCATAGTGCTTCAGACTGGTGTAATGGGTGGTGATGATTCCGCTGGTCCCTGCCAGGTTCAGCTGCTCAAGGATCGATTCTGCAATGGCTCCACCCAGCATGGGCTCGGTACCGGTACCAAACTCATCTATGAGCACCAGGGTATCTGTGGCTGCATGCTTCAAAAAATGTTTCATATTGAGCAGGTGCGAGCTATAGGTACTCAGATCGTTATCGATGGACTGCTCATCGCCAATATCG
>JAGLTY010000038.1 GCA_023135025.1 Bacteroidales bacterium
AATTGGTGCTGCGGACGCCGGTCATCCTCCTTCCACCCCTGGGCATGGGAATCGCTGGAGGGACCCTGGCTGAACTCCAGCAAACCGGTCTCCTCATCTTTAGAGAGATACTGCCAGTGCCTGTCACCATTCACCACAAAAACGGAATGCTCTGCCAGGAACGCACGCAGCCATTTTCCTTCTGTTTCAAAGGCTTTGTTGGCATGGTTGTCGTTCTTTCCACTGCTTCGGTCCGGCCCCACAACGGGTGTTGGAGAGAGCAGCACCTTGAATGTGGCATCCGATCGTTCTACACTATTTACAAACCACTCCTTCTGCTCCTCCCCCCAAATGGTTTTATCAGGTCCGTCGGGCATCCAGTTATCGCTCCTGAACTCCCTTCCTTCCACAATCCATACCTGGAGATCTTTTCCCCATCGAAAGGTGCGGTAGGGCTTTCCCTCCAGGGGAACCTGCTCATACCAGATTGCCAGTCCGTCCTGAAAGCTCAGTTCACCAAATGGTTTCATATGGGGTGATGCATCGTTATACATCATGTCGTGATCGTCCTTCTGCTGGTAGATAGGGGTTTGGGCATAGAACTCCCGTATGGAGGGCCAGGAGTTGTTTGCGTGCCATTTATGCCTGGCCAACTCCACGCTGCCGGCCATGGGACCGGGCTTATCGTAATAGACATAATCACCTGTCTGACAATGAAAGTCGGGACGAAGTTTGATCATGCTGTCATAGATCTTAAATCCCCTTTCAGGATCATCAAAATCCCAGAAATACTGGCAGGAGGTAGAGGTAAAGGTAACAGGGAACGCCTCCTCCTCGAAAGGTGCAGTCCTGAAATGGCCGGAAATCTCAAACACCGGTGAATCGCTATCCTTTCTACCCTGAACCTTCACTCTATAGAGCGTATTGGGCGACAGTCCAACGATTCGTTTTTTATAAGTGTAGTCTTTGTAGACTGAGACAAACTCCCAATCGGTAGATGTAACATTTGATCCGGCCGACAGTTGAACCCTTACCTGTCCGAAAGCTCCTGTAACGGCGCCATCCATCTCATCTACCGGCATGGTATCGTCAAAACCCACCGGACTTTTGAATGGGGGAGCTTTACGCTTATGGCGGACCGGAACAGGGTGCTCCTGTCCACAAAGCCGGGTCCAGATAAACGCAGAGCTATCCGTAACCTCTCCCACCTTAAAACCGGTGGTGAAAAAAAGGGTATTTGATCCCTGGGCATTTCCATATTGAAGCAGGAGTAATACCAACAGAGATAACGTGAACAATCTCCTTAATACCATCATCTTACAAGGTTAAATCAAAGTAATGTTTACTTAAAAATAGCAACTACCCTCTCCCCTTCCGAATTCCCGTAGGCCCTGAACATACCGCTGGTATTGGTTACCATAGCCGGACGTCCATAGCTGTCAAGACAGATCACACCCCCTTCACCGCCAGCCTCTGCCAATGTTTTTTCAACCACCTCTCTGGCGGCACTCTCCACATCGTACCCTTTATACTCCATCAGCACCGATATCTGGTGTGCCACGGTCCACCGGATAAAGTACTCCCCATGACCTGTACCTGATACCCCACAGGTGGCATTGTTGGCATAGGTTCCTGCACCGATAATGGGTGAATCGCCGATGCGCCCATATTTCTTATTGGTCATTCCGCCTGTGGAGGTGCCTGCACAGAGGTTACCTGCTTTATCAAGTGCCACGCAACCTACAGTACCATGTTTATCTTTAGCGATCGCCTTCTGGTAGGACTTAAAACGGCGTTCCGTATAGAAGTAAGAAGGATCTACAATCTCCAGTCCCACCTCTTCGGCAAAAACCGATGCTCCTTTACCGGCCATCATCACATGTTCCGATTGCTCCATCACTGCCCTGGCTGCCGAAATGGGGTGTTTGATATTGGTAACCCCTGCCACTGCACCTGCATTGAGGTCCTGGCCGGACATAATGGAGGCATCCAGCTCATTTTTCCCTTCACTGGTAAAAACAGCCCCTTTCCCTGCATTGAAGAGCGGATTATCCTCCATACAGCGGATCACCACCTCCACGGCATCGATACTGGTACCATCCTCCTTTAAAACATCCAGGCCCAGCTGCAGTGCGCTGTCCAGCACATGCTTATACCTGTTCTGCAACTCTTCAGGCACGCTCTGGAAGTTCATATTGCCGGCACCACCATGCAGTACCAGTGCATATTCATAAGGTTCCGGAGAGCTTTTTTCACTGGATGAGCTGTCTGCCGGAGCATTGCATGCTGATACAAGGATTACCAGAAGGGCAATGATTGATGGTAAGGGTCGATGGGTCATAATTGGAATAAACTTGGTATAATACAACAATTTCCAAATTACAAAAATATGATTTCAAAAAACCACGTTTGCATGGCAATATTCATTCAAAATTAGCGTAAATTAAAGTGTACACACCTTGTCAACCATTCATTCTGTATGAAATCGACCTTTTGTTTATTCGCATTTTTGCCATTTATATTGGTTTCCTGTTCCGCATACAAAAAAGTATCATTAACCAATTTTGAGGAGTATCAGGTTCCCAAAAATAAAAGGGGAGATCTTCATTATGTTTTGAAGACCCATAAGCTTCTTTATTCGGATATCGATAGAAGGTATAATATTCATAATTATATGGTCAATGAATCCACGCCTTATGAAAGCCACAGTGTCAACATAGAAGATAATATTGTTATTCCAACTGGCGCCTTTGGGGTTTGTGTCCATACCCATGATGATCACTTTATCATCGATTTTGGCAAAGGAGTATTGGTGCCATTTATTCTATTAAATGATGATAACAGGGCAAAAGGCAAAATTGTAGTTGATGAAAGAACCTACAGCCTTGTAGTTAGTAATCGAAAATACCGTCTATTTTTTGATGCCAGAGATCTTAACAGGTCAGCATCCAGGCGTACTGCAAGGAAAAAAGAATAAACAACACTCCCGGAATTATTAAAATTCCGGGAGTGTGTAAGGAGTAATATCAGGATCGCTCCTCTATTCGATAGTGGAGTTCCCATATTTGGTGATTATATGGATGGTCGATTTGGTATTGGAACCCACATTGCCCCATACTCTTACATAGTTGTTCTTCTTGGTCTTGCTCAGGCGTCCGCCAGCAGAGAGATTGACATTTCCGTATTTGGCCTCTCCTTCAAACTTAAAGGAGGCTCCGGGCTCCAGCCCTATATGGATATTACCGTAGGAGAGCGCTGCATCTACCTCATCAAACCCATTGGTCAGGGTACCGATCTTTGCATTGGTATAAGCGGAGTGCAGGTTGAGGGTCTTGTTCAGTCTACCAAATTTCAGTCCTGAGTATTTCAGTTCTGCCACAAAACTGTCCACCTCATCAAAATAGTATTTATCGTACCTCCCTTCGGTAATGATTCCGCCGGCTTTCTCACCCAGCAGTTTGGAGTATATGCTCTCCACAAACAGCATATCCGAAACATTAATCTCCATATTGCTGTAGGCGATCTCCAGATCAAGCCATTCTGCATCATCAATCACCCCGTCCGAGTAGGCCATATCAAGTACATTATAAGGCTTCACATTGCCTCTGGAGAGTGTTCCGGCCTTCAGGTTTCCATATTTCAGATCAACCTTCACCAGTCCGGTTGCCTCCTGGATAAACAGGTCACCATAGGAGCTTTCCATATCCAGGTTCACCCAGGCAGGTGCCTTGATGGTGATTTTAATGGAGGTTCTGACATTCTTCGACCAGCCATTCTCCATCTCGGTTACCAGGGAGATATTATTCCCCGATTTGCTGATATGTATATCCACTTTCTTTAACGCCTCCTCTGCCCTGCTCTGTGAAGAGGCCTTTACCTCCACCACGGCAAGAATATCCACCACACTCTTATCCCAGGTGATCAACTCCACATCCGAATACTTGGTATCGGTGTTCAGGGTAACCCCCTTACTGACATCATAGTTTTCGGTGTATTCTTTCCTCGCATCCTGTGCAGAAAGAGAAAAGCTTACTGTAACAATCAGGAGCAGTGACAGGAGCAAACTTTTCGATTTATATACTCTCTTTTTCATGATTTTCAGATATTTCTGATTTAACTTGATTCAATTGTGTAATTATCTGGTCCATCACCTCCAGTTTGAGCTGGTAGTGCCGGATCAGGGCGCTTACAACCCGGTCATCGTCCGGGTTGGCTTCAAGGTCTTTCATCAACTGCTGATGGTAGCTCTCCAGATCCTTCATTTCATTGAGCAGAAGAGCCTTCTCCTCCGCATCATCAAAATCAAAATCCCTGATCTCATTATACCGTGCATCGACCTGGGAGGCATAATAGAAATCAGCTTCCATCACAGCTTCCGGGATCTCTTGCTGCGCCACCTTACTGCCACTTTTATCCTGTCTGACCAGCAGAATGGCAGAGGTGAGTATAATGGCCACCGATGCAGCCACCTGGATGGCATGCCTGAAACGGATCCTGCGAACCGGACCCCGCTTTGGCAGCCTCTCCAGCTTCTGCAGAAACCGCTCTTCATGTCCCTCTCGGGGCCGGTCGGAATCGAGCAGCAGCCTTTGCTCTTTGATCTGTTTTTCTATATCACTCATGGTCATCTTTATTTCTCTTTAACAGTTCGATCAATCTCTTTTTCGCCCTGTGGTATTGTGTCCTCGATGTGGCATTGGAAATATTCAGTATCGTGGAGACCTCATCATGGTCGTATCCTTCCAGCAGGATAAGTGACAGTACGATCCTGTAGCCTTCCGGAAGGGCGTAGACCGCTTTCTTAATAGCGTCAGCCCTGTATTCCACATCCACAGTGTCGGCTGGTTCCTCCACCATCTCTCCAATCTCTCCGGCCTCTTCCAGGGAGAGCTGTTCTCTCTTCAGCCGAAGAAAATCGAGGGCCTTGTTGATCATTATTCGCTTCAACCACGCCCCGAAACTCACCTCTTTCCTGTAGGTTTCCAGCTTTGTAAATGCCTTTAAGAACGCTTCCTGCATGACATCTTCCGCGTCATCGGAATCCCCTACAATTCGCAGGGTAGTATTGTACATGGCTGCATGGTAGAGCCGGTACAGTTCAAACTGAGCTTTCTGATCCCCCCGTTTACAGGCCTCTACAAGATCCAGGTGCCTGGGTGTAAAGGTTTCAGATTTCCCATTTTCTGCCACAATGACGAAGGATTAATTGAAATGTTGCACGTAAGATATAAAAAAGCGAATTATTGCCTTACCTGGCGGACCACATCGATCACTGTACCATCCACCCACTTGATGGCTGCCACCACCTTTTCGTCCAGCGCAGGTGGTGCAGGAATACCACAGATCCGGTCGGCCTCGGCCTTTAGCTCCTCCATGGTTTTAATGGGCAGTCCGCTGTTTTTGGTTAACTCAATCAGATCGGTACGTTTCGGATTGATGGCGATACCCCGTTCGGTCACCACCACATCAATCAGCTCACCGGGTCCGCACAGCGTAGTTACCTGCTTCCTTACCACCGGTACCCGGTCCCTGAAAAGCGGGATGGGAAGGATCACCGTTTTGGAGAAGAGGCAGTTCTGCCACCCCCCGATACCGTGCAGCAGGTAGCCATCAGAATGGGTTACTACATTGGCATTGAACTCCAGGTCCACCTCGGTGGCCCCCAGAATCACCACATCCACCATTCCCGCGAAATTTCCCTTACCGTGGTAGTTATAACTGGTAAACGGACTGCTCCATACGTGACCCGGGTTTTCGGCCATGGAGCGCACCCCCTCCAGATCAAAGGTCTGTCCGTCCAGAATATAGTCGACCAGCCCCTCCTCCAGCATGGAAACCAGATATTTGTTGCTTCCCCCACGGGCAAACCGTGCCCGTATCCCCTCCTCTTTCATAATCTTGCGAAAATACTCCCCCACCGCCAGGGAGGTGCCGCCTGCACCCGACTGAAAGCTGAATCCGTCACGGATGATCCCGGCAGCGTGACAAAATTTTGCAGTAAGTTCGGCCAGCAGCAGGCGGTCGGGCGATTTGGTGATCTGAGTGGTCCCGGAGATGATCTTGGAAGGATCGCCCAGCTTCTCAACATGGACCACATAATCTACATGATTGCCCTGGATCTGCCAGGGAATACAGGGGAACGCCACCGGGTTGTCGGTGACCACAATCACCTTTTCGGCATACTCCGAATCGGCCAGGGCGAATCCCAGCAATCCACAGGCCGAATCGCCCGACAGGCCATTGGCATTTCCAAAGGGATCGGCTGCTGGTGCCCCGATCACGGCGATATCCACTTCTACCTCACCATCCTGAATGGCCTGGTACCTCCCGCCGTGGGAACGCAGCACACCGGTTCCCTCCATGCCACCCTCGGAAACAAAGCGGCCCAGGGGACCGTTCATGCTCCCTTCGATGCGCTGGATGGTTCCATCCTGCAGATACTGAATCAGGTGCTCGTGACAGGGAAAGGAAGCTGATGGAAACCAGCGAAGCCCCTTCACCCCCATCTCTTTGACAATATCAAACACCCGGTTGGCCAGAAAGTCACCGTTTCGAAAGTGGTGGTGGGTGGAGATGGTCATCCCATCGCGCAGACCCGCTTTCTCAAGGGCCGTCCGAAGATTTTTGACCAGCTTATTTCCATCGGCAGGATAGTCACTGCAACTGGCAATGGAGGGGGCATGTTTTTTTCCCTGGGGTTTATACTTGCCTACTCCCTGAAATGCGATTGCTGCTTCCCCGTTAATCTCAGTGACAACCTTACGTCCGGCGGCATTGGTTATGGTTTTCATGCTGGTAACTTTTACGGTTTTAATTTTTTGGCCAGTTCAAGGGTCTTCTGTGCCCTCTTTACCACGGGTGGGTCAATCATTTTGCTCCCCAGAGCCACCACACCCGATCCACGCGCTTCAGCCTCCTCAAAAGCCTCCACAATCCGCCTGGCTTTTTTGATCTCATCCTCCCCGGGAACAAAAGCCTCATGGATCACAGGAACCTGCCTGGGATGGATACACCCCATCCCCTCAAATCCCAGTGATCTGGAGGTTTCCACATTCTTTCGCAGTCCATCCATATTGGCCACATCCGAGTAGACCGAATCGATGGGCTGTATTCCCGCCGCCTTACATGCATTGACCAGCCTGGTACGGGCATAGAGCGACTCCTCGCCCGAATCGGTACGTTTAACCCCAAGATCAGCGGTATAGTCCTCCAGTCCAATGGCTATGGCCACTACACTATCCGAAGCGGTGGCAATTTCAAAGGCATTCTCCACCCCCAGGCAGCTCTCAATAATGGGCATCAGAAAGATCTCACGCTCCTGTTCGTGCGCTTTCAGGATAGCCTGAATACGTTCAGCCACCTCTACAACCTGCGAACCATGTTCACATTTGGGCAGCAGCACCAGGTGCAGATGTTGGGGAACCACCTCATCCAGGTCCTCCAGTCCCCCCGGCAGCTGATTGATCCGCACCATCCGTTCTGCCCCGTAAAAATCGACCTGGCAAAGGGCATTGCGAACCAGCAGACGGGCCTCTGCTTTCTTTTGAGGAGCCACCGAATCTTCCAGATCAAGAATGATCCCGTTGGGATGATGGATCCCTGCATTGAGCATCATGCTGGGTGAGTTCCCGGGGAGGTAGAGTCGGGAGAAGCGGAAACGCTCCCTTCCTGTCTCATAGCGATTCTGCTCGATTACCGGAGGGATCCAGCATTTATCTGTGACCTGAAGCTGCTTTACCGCGGCCTCCAGCCTGGCACCGATTACAAAGGGCAGCGCCCCGGAATCCTCAATCTCCACACTGGCATGTGAAACTCCAAGTGATTTGAACACCTCCTCTGCCTGCTGCCGAATCTGGTCACCAAACATTCGCTCCACCTTGCTTTGCAGTTTGATGCTAATTCCCCCCTTCTCCAGGAGTTGCAGTTTCACCTGGCAGTCGGACCGGATCCGGTCCCCCTTGTTTCCTGTGATTGCTATCTGTTTCATATATGATCAATTATAAATACCTCTACCATAAAAAACTCAACAATATACCGGCTGCCACTGCAGAGCCGATCACCCCGGCTACATTGGGCGCCATGGCGTACATCAGCAGGTGGTTGGTGGGATCCTCTTTTAGTCCCACATTCTGCACAACCCGGGCGCTGTCTGGTACTGCCGAAACCCCGGCAGCCCCGATCAACGGATTCAACTTGTTCTCCGCCCTGGAGAAGAGGTTCATCACCTTTGCAAATATAATACCTCCGGCGGTAGCCACCATAAAAGAGAGGGCTCCCAGTCCGAAGATCACCAGCGAATCGGTGGTCAGGAACCTGTCCGCCTGGGTCGATGCCCCTACGGTAAGTCCCAGCATGATGGTGACAATATCGATGAGACTGGTTCGGGCCGTATCGGCCAGCCGTTTGGTCACCCCCGACTCCTTCAGCAGGTTACCAAAGAAAAGCATCCCCAGCAGCGGAAGCGAGTTGGGCGATATGAAGGTGGTCACCAGCAGTCCGATCAAAGGGAAGAGTATCTTCTCGAGCTTTGAAACAGCCCGGGGTGGTTTCATACGAATCAATCGCTCCTCACGGGAGGTAAGCAAGCGCATGATAGGTGGCTGGATCACCGGTACCAGTGCCATGTATGAGTAGGCGGCAATGGCAATGGGACCGATCAGGTTCTTTACAAAAATGGGATCGCCATTGGCCGCTGTTCCGATGATATTCACCCCGTTGGCCAGCCTCGATGAGAGAAAGATGGCTGTGGGTCCGTCGGCCCCCCCGATGATCCCGATGGCTCCTGCCTCCTGCGGGTGGAAACCCATTGCCAGGGCCCCCAGGAAAGTGAGAAATATCCCCACCTGCGCTGCTGCCCCCAGCAACATCAGCTTTGGTTTACTGATCAGTGATGAAAAATCGGTCATGGCCCCGATCCCCAGGAAGATCAGGGGGGGATAGACCCCTTTGAGCACTCCAAAGTAGAGGTAGTGGAGCACACTCCCCTCCTGGTAGATACCGATCTGCATATTCACACCCTCTCCCTGGAAGAAGGGGATGTTCCCAAAAATGATCCCGATACCTATGGGAATCAGCAGCAGCGGTTCATAATCGTACCTGATGGCCAGAAAAATAAAGAAGAGCCCCACCACAATCATGATCAGGTGACCTGCGGTGGCGTTCCGGAAGCCTGAATACCTGAAAAACTTACGGATTCCCCTTTCGGCCAGCTCCAATACAGTTTCCTGCTCGGCAGAGCCGGCATTATCCTTCAGCTCCCCGGGACCGGTTACCACCTGTTCGGTCGTAGAGGAGTTGTCCACCACCGAACCGGTGACCCTGTCTGGGAATGCCACCCACCTGGCCAGCACGATAATCAGAAAAACGCCTGTAAGTGTCAGGGCTCTTTTCATATTATAATGGACGTTTCATATCAGACAATCTCCATGATTATATCTCCCTGTAAAACCGAATCGCCCTGCTGCACCCTGATATTCTCCACCACTCCTGCCCTGTCGGCCAGTACACGGTTCTCCATCTTCATCGCTTCCATGATCAGCAATAGCTGCCCCTTCTCCACAATATCTCCCTTTCCAACTTCCAGTTTCGTAATAGCTCCGGGCAACGGGGCCAGGATGGGATGCGATGATCCGCCCTCCCTCTTCTCTATTTCCGGATTGACCTGCTGCTTGATGGCGGGACGGATAAGAGTGGGGGTTTTGGAAACTTTAACGGTCCGGTGCAACTCTACATCGTAAGGGGTTCCGTTCACCTCCAGCCGGGCCAGGTTCTCTTCAATACCATGCACATCCACCGTATAGTCGTTGCCATGTATGGTAAATTTAAATTTTTTCATTGCTACTCCTTTTACAACCGGTTAAACTGATTTCTCACCGCGTAAATCTTGGAACTCCAGGGGGAATAGGTTTTGGAGATCCGCTTGATAGTCAATACCCCACTCTCTTTGTCATGTATCTCATCCATGTAGAGGTGGAGTGCCATGGCAATGGCTGCAGTGGCCTCTCCCGAGATCGCCTCACCCTCCACGATCACAGGTGGTTTTCCCAGTCGTACCCTTCTCTTGGTCTTTCCGAGTGCA
The DNA here is from genome assembly GCA_023135025.1 of Bacteroidales bacterium. Taxonomy (GTDB): domain Bacteria; phylum Bacteroidota; class Bacteroidia; order Bacteroidales. The sequence goes on from JAGLTY010000038.1 coordinate 10,058, forward strand.
ATCAGCCTGGGAACAGCGCTGAAAAACCAGAACAACAGAACCAGTGCAGTAAACACAATCAGGTACCCGGACACGGCAATCACCAGCGATTCCAGGGTGATATTGCTCTTTAAAAATATAATGAGTGGCGCCATCAGAGTGGGATATTGGTATGTTTCCTGGGTGGATTCATCTCCTTTTTAGAAGCCAGTGTCTGCAGTGCGCGCACAATGCGGAACCGGGTATTGCGGGGCTCAATCACATCGTCGATGTAGCCGTAGCTGGCCGCTTCATAGGGGTTGGCAAACTTCTCCTTGTACTCCTGCTCCTTCTCCTCGATAAAGCGCTGTGCCTCCTCCCGCTCCTCTATGCTCTTCAGGGCCTTGCCCTCAAGGATTTCAATGGCACCTTTGGGACCCATCACTGCAATCTCTGCGGTGGGCCAGGCGTAGTTGATATCGCCCCTCAACTGCTTGGAACTCATCACATCGTGTGCCCCCCCGTACGATTTGCGCAGGGTAATGGTGATCTTGGGTACTGTGGCCTCCCCATAGGCAAACATCAGCTTGGCACCATGCAGGATGATTCCTCCATGCTCCTGGGCACTCCCCGGCAGAAATCCGGGTACATCCACCAGGGTCACAATGGGAATGTTAAAACAGTCGCAGAACCGTACAAAACGGGCCGCCTTCCGGGAAGCATTGATATCGAGCACTCCCGCCATATGGTTTGGCTGATTGGCCACCATTCCCACAGGAATCCCATTGAATTTG
>JAGLTY010000380.1 GCA_023135025.1 Bacteroidales bacterium
CTGCAGCGATCTCCCTGCTTCCGTCGGTTGAGTTATTATCCACCATCACACACTCAAAATCGGTGAGATCCTGATCTGAAATACTTTGAAGGGCTGCAGAAAGGGTCTTCGCAGCATTATAGAATGGAAGTACTACCGATACTTTTGGTGATAACCCCGGCATAAATCATGTTTAGTTCTGACAAAGATATACATGTATACTCATCAGGGTTATGGCCGAAAGTATTATTTTCACACTTCAATCACAAGAAATGAATTTCAGTAAAACCACATCTTACGCAATTTCAGTCCTCAGCTTTATGGCCGATCATGACGGAGAGAGGTACTCTGCAAAAAAGCTGCACGAACTCCTGGAGATTCCCAGGCCCTATTTAAGGCAGTTGCTGACCAACCTCTCAAAAAGCGGATTTATCTATAGCACCCAAGGTCGAAACGGTGGGTTCCAGTTGCAGAAACCAGCTGATCAGATCGTTCTGGCCGAGATCATTGACGCGGTAGAGGGTCTTGATGTGCTGGACACATGCATCATGGGATTTAAAAAATGCCCTTTCAACCACACCTGCGTCATGCACGAAGTGTGGGAAGAGACCAGAGATAGCATTCTTAAGGTCCTGAATAACACTACATTGGACCAACTGAAAAAAGCTGGAAAGTACTTTTGATTTTTTTTGAATTAATATGCTATATTGAGGTGGCATTTTAATTACTAAAACTAACCTAAAAAAGGAGGTCTTATGGTTGACTCAGCCCTCGTCCTGAAAGGACAAACAATTGCTTACACCTGTTATACCGTTGTGATCATGCTGGTTATGGCGTGGTTCGCTCTCAGGGTTACCAAGACGGGAAAAAGCAAGGTGAAACCTGCTCTGTTCTACACATTTGTAGGATTACTAACAGCACTCGGAGTTTCATTGCACATTATTACTTTCAACACCATTCCGTGGGCGGAAATGGATCTGAATCGTCATGAAATCACCCCGGACCAATCTTTTTACATCGAAGTAGCCAATCACAAATTTCTGCTTCCCGAAGAGAAGATGGTAGTCAAGGTGGGTGAAATTGTCGAATTCGATGTAACATCCAAAGACCTTACTTATGGGTTCGGACTCTTCCGTGAGGATAACACCATGTTATTCCAGATGCAGGTGGTCCCGGGCCATCGCAATGATATCTTATGGCAATTCCTTAAACCAGGTGTTTACACCATCCGCTCCACCGAGTATTCCGGTCCCAAAGGAATAGCCATGATAGAAGAGAATGCAGTGGAAGTTGTCGAACCTTAAAAGATTAACGATATGTCATTTGTAAATACACTTATGAAAGGTGAACAGGGATTGTTCAAAGCGGAATCCCTTACCGCCATGCAGAAGCTTACACTGCGCTTTGTGGTAGTAGGCCTGGTTTATTATCTTTTTGTTGTGGTCGAGGGAATGATCATGAGGATTGTGGAGGTGGAACAGATCGCCATGGTTTCCCAGGAGCAGTTCTTCGCCATCCTGACAGCCCATCCACTGGTGGGGATCTTCGGTTCCACTTATGCTATCATAATGGGAGCTTTTCTGTTTCTGGTCCCCTACCTGATGAAAAAACCACTTTACAGTATGAAACTGGCGCACTGGAATTTTTTCCTGATCGCAGGCGGAACATTGATCTTCTGGCTGGCAGGATTTATATCTCATTATGCTCCTTTGTACACCTTGTACTGGCCGCTGCCAGCTGACTTCAATCAGTTCAGTCCGGTGGGAGGTGCTTTTTTTATACTGGGCATTGCCCTGGTGATGGTTGGTTCAGTTTTCTTTGTTATCAACGTCTTTAAAACCATTGCCTATACTCCCGAAGGATGGGAAAAGCAACCCGGTGGTAAACTGCTCGGTTCGGCCATAGGAACTGTAGGGTTTGGAAATCTCCTCCGGAAGAAGGAGAAAAGAAAGGAGCACCTGGTATCCCTTCCGGTAGCTGCCATTGCCCGGGGATCTGTGGATGTGGCCCTCAATGCCGGGATCATCCTCTTTACCGGAGTACTTATCCTGGTATACATGGTTGGAGCCATCCTTGGATATGACCTGAAAGAGTCTGCTATTGATGCATTGCTTTATAAGAATTGGTTCTGGTGGGGACTCGATCTGATTGCCGACGGCCTGGTGCTGATCTTTGTGGCCGGTACCTGGTACCTCCTGGCTACGATGATCACCGGCAAGAAACTTTTTATGCAGAACATAGCTCGTGCTGCACTGCTTCTCGAACTTGTTGTATCCTGGACCGTCTGGTCGCACCATCTGTTGTCTGACCAGGCCCAGCCGGGTTTCCTGAAAGTAGTGTCGGGTGAAATGGTAACAGCTTTTGAACTAATCACCCAGGGACTGGCCTTCTTCGTCACCCTGGCCACCCTGTGGCTTGCCAGGCCATTAAAGATGACCAATGAGTTGAAGTTCCTGCTTGGCGGACTCCTGGGAT
>JAGLTY010000381.1 GCA_023135025.1 Bacteroidales bacterium
GTTATCGCCCGTTCTGGAGGCGGTGAGAAATGCGTTTCCTGAAATCCCCGTTTCGGTAGATACCTGGAGATCGGGAGTGGCCCGTTCGGTAAGAGAGAGTTTTGGGATCCATATGATCAATGATATCTCGGCCGGAAGCCTTGATCCGGATATGTTTACCACCATGGCACAGCTGGGAATCCCTTACATCATGATGCATATGCAGGGTACCCCCCCAACAATGCAGGAGGAGCCGACTTACAAAAATGTGGTGGATGAACTGCTGCAATTCTTTGCGGAAAGGGTGTACAAATTGAGAAAACTTGGATTGAATGATATCATCATCGACCCGGGATTTGGATTTGGAAAAACCCTGGAACAGAACTATAAGCTACTGGGCGAATTTGATTCATTCCGGATGCTCGAACTTCCCCTGATGGCAGGAATATCACGTAAATCGATGATATACAAACTGTTAGAATCAGAACCCGAGCATGCCCTCAACGGTACTACGGCTGCTCATATGGCGGTTTTACTTAAGGGTGCCAACCTGCTCAGGGTACACGATGTAGCGGCCGCTAAAGAAACAGTGAAGATCTTCCAGCAGATTTGCTAAATTTGGGCTCAGAACTTTCCCATGCTCACTGCATTCATACATATCCGCCTGCTCGATTTCATTGACATCATCCTGGTGGCCATCCTGTTTTACCAGCTCTATATGCTTATCCGGGGCACAGTGGCCTACAGCATCACCCTGGCCATTGCCGCCATCTATCTTTTCTGGTGGGCCGTTCGGGCCATGCAGATGGAGTTGCTCAGCACCATACTGGGTTCAGTTCTTGGAGTCGGGGTCATCGCCCTGATCATTGTATTTCAGCAGGAGATTCGACGGTTCCTGATTTTTATCGGATCACGGTATGTGGATGGGAACCGCATCAGTGTGGAGAAGATCCTGAACCTCCGTTTCGAAGCTAAATCCCAGGTGAAGATACGTTCCATCATGAAAGCGGTGATGCAGTTCTCCCTGGACAAAACAGGCGCGCTGATAGTGATAAGGAAAAAATCCAATCTGGATATGTATGCCGAAACCGGTGATGTGCTCAATGCAGAGACCTCCAGCAGGCTATTTGTATGCATATTCAACAAAACCAGTCCCCTTCACGATGGTGCAGTGATTGTGGAGAACGATAAAGTGAAGGCTGCAAGAGTAATTCTCCCGGTCACTGATAAATTGGACCTCCCTCCTGAGTATGGATTGCGGCACCGGGCCGGACTGGGTATTTCTGAGGTAACCGACTCCCTGGTGATTATCGTTTCTGAAGAGACCGGACAGATTTCTCTGGCCGAAAAAGGAATCCTTCAAAAGAACATCCCCTCCAGAATACTAAGACAGAAACTGGAAGAGGATTTCGCTTAATCTCCCTTTTTTCTGAAGAGTGACTTCTCCTCTCCCTGAACCAACCTGAGTATATTTGAACGGTGTGTGATCAGTACCAGCACCACTACCACCAGGGAAAATATCCTGATGGTAAGATATTCTGATTGGAACACCCAGATGATCCATACCGGGTATGTGAGTACTGCAATAAGTGAACCCATTGCAGAGATCCTGGTAACCAGGAAGACCAGCAGGTAGATCCCCATTGCTGCCAGTGCAGCAAACGGGTGAATGGCCAGTCCCACTCCAGTAATGGTGGCCACCCCTTTCCCTCCCCTGAATCCGGCAAAAATTGGAAAGATATGGCCAACAACAGCCAGCAGACCCAACCCGATCTTCAACATCATCCAACCCTCCGATCCGGGAGCTATCTCATTCTGCAGAAGGGTCAGGTTGACCGCCAGAAAACCCTTTAACATATCGAGAAGCAGTACTGCCGACCCTATGGGTTTTCCCAATACCCGAAAAGCATTGGTGGCCCCTGCATTTCCACTGCCATGCTCACGCAGATCCACCCCTTTAATGGCCCTGCCCAACCAGACCGCGGATGGGATGGAGCCCAGCAGGTAGGCGAGGATTGCTGCTGCGATAATTAGTATCATGACTGGCAATATATAAATAAATCCCGATCACCACATATAGGGCTTCATACGCCCTTATGAAAATCCGCAATCCCCTGGTTACCCACAACACATACCCCTCCAATTTAACCCAAAAAAGCACCCAAAACCCCTCCTACCCTCCACATTTCTTCTTAAATTGGACATATAAAACCAATTATATAACCAAACTGGCACATTTACCCGTGTTAGGCATTATAGCCCTTTGTTAAATAATTTTTAAAGAAGTTTTATTAATAATTAAATTTCCAGGAAAGAGCCCCAACTATGAAATCCTTTAGCAAATTATTATTCCTTTTATTGTTAGTGTCGATTACATATACAGATTCATTATCGCAGAGCACATATAACATTCACATTGGACCTTCTATTCCGCTTTCTGATTAGTAGCACGAAATTT
>JAGLTY010000382.1 GCA_023135025.1 Bacteroidales bacterium
CTGGAGAAACTGGTAGAGGAGCTGAAATCGCGCGGTTACCGGTTCAAACGGATTGATGAACTTCTATGAAAAGTGAAAAGGAGAAAATGTTATTGGGTACGCCCTATAAAGCTTTTGGAGATGAGCTTAAGGATGAACGTCTCAGGGCCAGGAAGTTAACTCATCAATACAACCATCTGGCACCGGGTGAAGCAACAGAAGAGCAGAAAATCCTAAGGGAGCTTCTTGGAACAACCGGGGAGCAGTTTGTAATTGAAGCACCCTTCAGATGCGATTACGGCTACAATATCCACATAGGGGAGAATTTTTATGCCAACTTTAACCTGGTGATCCTGGATTGTGCTGAGGTAATCATTGGAAAAAATGCCCTGATTGGTCCCGATGTGGGCATATACACTGCAGGGCACCCCGTTCATCCCGATCTGAGAAACCAGGATTATGAGTTTGCATTCCCGGTGAAAATTGGGAATAGCGTATGGATCGGCGGTCATGTGGTGATTAATCCGGGCGTGACCATCGGCGACAATGTGGTGATTGGTTCCGGCAGCGTGGTTACCAAGGATATCCCCTCCGGGGTAATCGCCATGGGAAATCCATGCCAGGTATTGAGAGAGATCACAGATGAGGACAGGAATTACTACTTCAAAAAACTAAGATTCGATGAAGGCTGATCTCCATATTCACTCCCTGTACAGTAACGATGGTGAACTGGGCATCCCCGAGATATTGAAGAAGTGTCATGAAAGCGGGGTCGACACTATCTCCATAACCGATCATAATTGTGTGCGTGGTACCCGGGAAGCTGCCCGGTTAACAGCTGAAGATCATGGAATTGATTTTATTCCCGGCATTGAGATCGACTGCAACTACATGGGAACAGATCTCCATCTTCTGGGATACCAGGTCGATTTGAGAGGTGGCGATTTTGATGCGCTGGAGAAAAGCGTTCGGAAAAAGTACATGGATGCTGTTCCGCAGATGATCAGTAACCTGGAGCGACTGGGTATTGGCATTGATCCGGACGAACTGATGAACAGATCAGGTGGGGAACCTCCCACCGGAGAGCTGTTTGCCGAACTACTGCTTGAGCACCCCGACCAGCATTCAAACCCCAGATTAAAACCATATCTGCCAGGCGGAAAGCGAAGTGATATGCCCCTGATCAACTTCTACCTGGATTTTTTTGCGCAGGGAAAACCAGCCTATGTAAAGATCGATCACCTCGATTTCAAGGATGCTGTTGCTCTGGTGCGAAACAATGGCGGCATCCCCATTGTTGCACATCCCGGACTCAATCTGGAGGGACGTGAGGAGGTGGTGAATGACCTGATGGATCTGGGGAGTGCAGGTATAGAGGTTTTCAATAACTATCACAGCAACAAGCAGGTGGCATATTTTGCCGGTGCAACAAGTAAGAGAGGTGCATTGATGACCTGTGGAAGCGACTTCCATGGAAAGAATAAACCACTCATCTCCATCGGTCAATACAGTTTTCTGGAGAGTTACAGGGAGTACCTGGAGAGGAGCCTGACCACGATCCTGGAGTTGGTACAAGATAAACCGAACCTATGAAAAGAGGGAGACAGTTATGAAGGCGGGCACTGGCTGGGAACATTTGCCCTTCCCTCTCCTCCCGGAGTTACGTAAATGTCCCTGGCTATTCCGTTTAGAGCAAACAGCACCAATATTAAGGTGATCATATATTTGCTGGGATCAGCAACTGAAATCAGAAAAAGTGCACAAAAAAAAGAGGTATCATCAGGGAGTCTCCTCTGCGGGAGTGATCCAACCTCCTCCCAGAGCCTTATAGAGAAAGAGATAGGATGAAAGCAAAGCACCTTTAGAGGCAGCCGTTTCAAGTTCTGCACTAAACAGTGATCGCTCCGTATCCAGGACCTCCAGATAGCCTGTCTGACCACCATCGTAGCGTGCCCTGGAAAGCATGGCTGCATTGGTGGCAGCCAGTGTTTGCCGTTCCCTGGATTCCACTTCCCGGCCATAGGTATCCACATCAATCAGGGCATCATCCACCTCTCTGAAAGCATTTAATACCGCTTGTTCATACCTGTATAGGGCCTGACTTGCTGTCTCCTTCTGAATATCCACCCTTCGCTTGTTCTTGCCCCAATTGAATATGGGACCCAGAATGCTTCCGCCCACACTGTACATAAGAGCATCACTGCTAAGCAGTGAAGAAAGGTCACTGCTGGCCAGTCCAAAGGCACCTGTAATACTGAAGGAAGGAAAACGCATGGCCTGGGTCATTCCAATTCGGGCCGTCTCTGCGTAAAACTCTTGCTCGGCTTTGATAAGATCAGGTCTTCTTTCAAGAAGCTCAGACGGAATCCCGATGGGTATATCCGGGGGGGTCACCTGCTCATCCAGTAATCCGCGTTCCATGTTCCTGGGATTCTGACCCAGAAGTATACTCA
>JAGLTY010000383.1 GCA_023135025.1 Bacteroidales bacterium
ATACCAATCTCCAGGGTATCATCACCGCTGCACACCTCCATCACCACCTCTTTCTCAACAGCGGTACCATGCAGGGCCTCCCTGTCCACAAAAACCAACCGGTAATTTACTCTTACATCGGATTCAGGAACCCTTCCATATACATAATCGCCAAACAGGTTGAGAATCTCTCCCCGACGGATCTCTTCCCATTGTGCGGCCGATCCGATGGATAGACCCGCTTCACTTTTCAGAAGTTCTGGTAGAGGTGCCACCAGGAGCTCCTGTTCACCTGACTGCTCCTGCCCGTAAGCAGCAGATAAAAGGCATATCTGTATGGCCAGGATCATCCATAAGGGTCCGGCCCGTTTACATGTTGTTTTCATATTCCTAAAATTACAATCCTTTCATATACTGGAAAGCATTTTAATCGTTTATTTGTGATACCAAACAGATGAATCTTAAACAATGAGACCAGTTATCATCATCGCCCTTTTTGCCATCTTTATTATCGGCATGGACCTCTATGCCCTCAGGGGCATTCAGCATCTGTTTTCTCCGGGGCGGGTCGGGAACCATTTATTCTACTACGTATACTGGGGAGTCACCCTGATGATGCTTGTGACACTGATCATTGCCGGTTCCCGGTTTCAACAGCTGCGCGACCCCACCCGCTTTTTTGGCATCACGCTGATCATGGGTATCTTCCTGATGCTCTATGTGCCCAAATTATTGTTTAATGCCACTCAGTTGCTGGGCGACCTGGCCGCGCTTGTTTCAGCTCTGTTCCGGCACGATGCGGGAACCCTGAGAAGATGGTTCCTGCTCCCGGGAGTGCTACTGGGCTTACTCACCTTTATCGGTTTTGGGATGGGTATGGCCAGGGGGCGCACCAATCTGAAAGTCTTCCGTGAAAAGGTAAGTATCCACTCACTTCCAAAGTCGTTCGAAGGACTCCGTATTGTCCAGCTCTCCGATATCCATCTGGCCGGTTTCTATAACCAACCCGGGTATATCAGGAGGGTGGTGAAAATTGTAAATGCTCTGGAACCCGATATGGTATGCTTCACAGGCGATATGGTCCACAATTTCTCTGAAGAGGTCGATCCTTTTACCGCTATTCTAAATGAATTGAAAGCCCCACTGGGCAAATACGCTGTGCTTGGGAACCACGATTACGGGGTCTATTTCAACTGGGATTCAAAGAAGGAGGAGTCAGCCAACCTGGATCGGGTAAAAGCACAAATCAGGGCCTCCGGTTTTGATCTTCTGCTGAATGAACACCGGACCATCTCGCTAAATGGCGACTCACTGGAGATTATCGGGGTAGAGAACTGGGGGAAACCTCCATTCCCGCAATTGGGCGACCTCCACAAGGCCATGTCAGGTGCCAATCCTGATCATATAAAGATCCTGCTTTCACATGACCCTTCCCATTGGGATCTCCAGGTCAGTCAAAAAGAGAATATCGATCTGACCCTTTCAGGGCATACACACGGAATGCAGTTCGGAATTGAGATCGGGAAATTCAGATGGAGCCCTTCACAATGGACCTACAGGCACTGGGCCGGACTCTACAGGGAGAACGGTCAGCAGCTCTATGTGAACAGGGGACTCGGTTACACAGGATTTCCGGGCCGGGTAGGTATCAGACCTGAAATTACGTTAATCACCCTGCAGACCGATTAGGCCAGCAGGAGTTCTGTCAACCTTTCCGGTGCCCTAACCGGCCGGTTGCTCTTCATATCGAGGAACACCAGCACCACTTTGGCCTCATGAGCCAGGCCACCGTCTTCATTGTAAATGCGGTGGAAAAACTCCATCCTGGCTACCGGCAACTTCTTGACCGTGGTCTCTATGGTAATCAGCTCATCATACCTGAGCACATTCTTGTATTTCGACTCCAGTGAGTAGACCGGCATGACAATGCCTGCCTTCTCCAGTTCGATATAGGGCATTCCCATCTCCCTTATCATCTCGGTGCGACCGAGTTCAAAAAACCGTCCGTAATTCCCGTAATAGACCACACCCATCATATCGGTATCGGCATAGAGAATCCGGTATTTTGTTCTGCTTGTTATTGGCAACATATGATCACTCTCTTAACTATTTCACCAGGCACTACTCCACTATATCTTCCAGGCTTAACAAGAACACATACTCCATGGCTGTCTCCCTGTATTGTTCGAACCTTCCGGAAGCACCCCCGTGACCTGTATCCATGTTGCAGTACATCAGCAGCTGGTTATCATCGGTCTTCATATCGCGCAACTTGGCCACCCATTTGGCTGGCTCCCAGTACTGCACCTGGCTGTCATGCAGTCCGGTTGTCACCAGCATATTGGGATACGCCTTGGCCTCCACCTGGTCGTAGGGAGAGTAGCTGAGCATATAGTCGTAGTACTCCCTTTCGTTGGG
>JAGLTY010000384.1 GCA_023135025.1 Bacteroidales bacterium
GATCCCAACGATCCCAACCTGGATCCAAGTATAGCCAACAGTATCTTCTTCCCCGGTGTGAACAAGCAGGTGGAAGAGTACCATCTCTACATCTACAACCGCTGGGGCGAACTGATCTTCCAGAGCCACGATATCAACAAAGGATGGGATGGCTATATCAAGGGCTCCCTGGCCGTACAGGGCGTCTATCTCTGGAAAGTAACCCTGGTCTATAAGAATGGTTCACCCGACAGCATGGCGGGCGATATCACCCTCTTATGGAAGAAGGCACAGTAGATGAACAGGGGGTATTTTAACGCAACGTGCTTATTTAGCTTCGCTAAAAAATGCCAGGTTGCTGTATAAAATACCCCCTGTTTTATTGTACTTGAAACATAATAGAGAGTTTTACGTAACCTATTATATTGTACTGTTTAGGAGCGTGTTTCTGAATAGTTATTAATTTAGTTTATCTATAAGTCCGCATTTGTGAAGAGATTCGCACTGGTCATAGGTTTGGTAGTGATATTTTCCCTGGTTAGGGGTCAGGATCCGCAATTCACCCAGTTCTATGCGAATCCGCTCTACCTGGCGCCCTCCTTTGCGGGAGCCACAGCAGGTGATCGGATTTCCGCAGTCTACCGCAACCAGTGGCCCGAACTAAACAATGTTTTTGTCACCTACAGCTTTGCCTACGATCATTTCTTTGAAAATTTCAACAGTGGTGTGGGCGTACTGATCATGCGCGATGTGGCCGGATCGGGCGACCTGGGGGTCCTGAATGCAGGATTACTCTATTCCTACGATATCAAGGTCAACCGGGAGTTCCATCTCCGTCCGGGTATTCATTTCAACTACACTCAGATGGGGCTCGACTATCACAAACTGATCTGGAACGATCAACTGTCGAGTGGGGGAAGCGGTGGGGGCTCCATCGAACAACCTCCCACAGATAACTTCAAACCTGATGTGGATTTTGCCGCTTCGTTGATCGGTTACAGCGACAGGGCCTGGGGTGGATTTACGGTTGACCACCTGCTGCGGCCCAATTACGGGCTCTATAACAACGATGCGCCCCTGCCCATGAAATTCACCATCTTTGGAGGATACCAGATTATCAAAAAGGGTCACCTGTTGAACCCCATCGACGAAACACTGTCGCTGGCTGCCTATTACCAGCACCAGGATGTTTTCAACCAGGTGGTGGTGGGTCTCTACTGGCTTAAGGCACCCCTGATGCTCGGATTCTGGTACAGGGGGATTCCCTTCCTTCGAGGTAGCGATGAAGATTACCAGAAGGATCCCAGGGGAGATGCCGTTGCATTCCTGGTGGGATATAAAATGGACCAGCTCCGGGTAGGGTACAGCTACGACTTTACCATCTCCAACCTGGTCTCCTCCACAGGAGGCGCCCACGAAATCTCCATCACATACGAATTCCAAACCACCCGCAAAAAGGAGAAGGCACGGATGGTTCCATGTCCCGAGTTTTAGTCAGCTCCCAATCAATCTTTTACCTATGAAATATGGTTCTCTGGAGGTCCCTTTAGCACTGAGAGAAGAGACCACCCGACTCAGCCATCGTGAGCCTTCGGTGACCACTGGTCCGGATTGGTTCAGAGAACTGCTTGCCACACGGTTGCCCCTGACCGGAGCAGGTGTATCGGATGTGGGCATTGTGGTGGCCGATAAGACCCGCCTCTGCCAGTACCCCACCTACCTTCCGATTTTAACCGGCCACCTCCTTGAATCAGGTATCCGGCCATCAGATATCACTTTCCATATCGCCTATGGGACCCATGCACCTCAAACCGATGCAGAGTGTATAGAGAGCTATGGAGATAGCTATAAACAGTTCCGGTTTGTGCATCATGAAAGCAGGGCGGCTGAGGGTTTCCAGACATTGGGAACCACCTCACGTGGTACCAGCGTCCGGATGCCTAGGGAGGTGCTGCAACACGATCTGCTGATCACTTTCGGAGCCATCCTGCACCACTATTTTGCCGGGTATGGAGGGGGACGGAAACTGCTTTTTCCCGGACTGGCTGCCTATGAGTCGATTATGGAGAACCACCGGCTGTTCCTGGACTTCAAAACCCGGACAATGGCCGCCGGGTGCCAGTCGGGAGAGCTGGATCACAATCCACTGGCACTGGACCTGGAGGAGATCAACAGCATGCTTCCTCCACACCTGGAGATCCATACCATTCTGAACAGTCAGAAGCAGGTATGCGAGATCTATGCAGGGGAGTGCTATAGCGACTTCAGGGAGGTGTGCCACCGTTATGACCACTATTTCAGGTCGACCGGGGAGCGGCAATTCGACCTTGTGGTGGCCAGCGCCGGAGGATATCCAAAAGATATCAATTTTATCCAGGCCCATAAATCGATCCACAACGCAGCCTCAT
>JAGLTY010000385.1 GCA_023135025.1 Bacteroidales bacterium
CTGGAGAAGATCGGATAACAGGAATTTACATTGTACGGCCTAATAATCGAAACCAAATCCCATTATGTTACATAAAATAAATTAACGACCTTTGGCGACTCAAATTCAGTATGAAAGATTTAACCACAGGTAGTGTAGGAAAGAATATATTACGTTTTGCCATGCCAATGCTGGTGGGACATATGTTTCAGCAGCTCTATACCTTTGTGGACCAGATTATTGTGGGCAGGTACCTGGGGAAAGAGGCGCTGGCGGCGGTAGGAGCATCATTCCCGGTTATCTTCACCCTGATTGCCCTGATCATCGGAATTGCCACAGGTGGCACCATTGTGATTTCCCAGTTTTTTGGAGCCAAAAATTTCACCAAGGTCAAACGTGCCATCGATACCATTTTTATAGTAATGGGTATCTTTGCTGTGATCATGACCGTGGTGGGGATCTCATTCTCTGAAGAGATCTTTCGTTTGATAAAGCTCCCCGAAGAGCTGATGCCCATGGCCAACACCTATTTAACCATCTATGTATCGGGACTGGTGGTCTTCTTCGGATACAATGGAGTGGCGGCCATACTAAGGGGATTGGGCGACTCCATTACACCCCTCTATTTCCTGGTCCTGGCAACCATTCTCAATATCGGACTGGATCTGCTTTTTATTGTTAAACTCGGATGGGGAATCGAAGGTGCGGCTTTTGCCACCCTTATTGCACAGGGCACCGCCTTTATTGTGGCCATCTTCTACCTCAACAGGAACCACGAGCTGATCAAGTTTAATATCAGGGAATTTGCATTCGATTGGGAGATATTCAGGCAGAGCCTGCGCATTGGGTTGCCCACAGGACTGCAGCAGACATTTGTGGCCCTGGGGATGATGGCGCTTATGAGCATAGTTAATGGATTTGGAACCGATGTGGTAGCAGGCTATACTGCGGCCGGCCGGCTCGACAGTCTGGCAGTGATCCCCTCCATGGTCTTCTCCCTTGCCCTGTCCACTTTCGTGGGACAAAACATCGGGGCCGGAAAAATAGACCGGGTGAAAAAAGGGCTGACACGTACCATGCTGATGTCATCGGCCACAGCCGCGTTGATCTCTATCCTGATTATTATTTTCAAATATCCCCTGATGAGCCTCTTCACCTACGACCAGGCGGTGATCAATATCGGCGGTGACTACCTGACCATTGTCACCGCATTTTACCTGCTGTTCACCGGGATGTTTGTCTACGGCGGGGTCATGCGTGGAGCCGGTGATACACTGATTCCCATGTTCATCACGCTTTTCTCGCTCTGGATTGTCAGGATTCCGGCTGCGGTTTTCCTCAGCCAGGAGACCATCGAGATATTTGGTCTAACCATCAAAGGTGCAGGTATGGGGCAATCCGGAATCTGGTGGTCCATACCATCCGGATGGGGAATCGGACTGGTTCTCTCATATATCTACTACCGGACCGGCAGATGGAAGAGAAAGGGTGTTATCAAAGCAAAAGTCGAACCTGCCACCATTACCCGCTAGGCACATATAACATTATTTAACCCTTTTTCATTGATTTACCCATGCTGATTGGGTAACTTGGTTCGATATTTGTGCGTCCAATGAGGACTAACGCTACCACGTTTACCGGGATGATCAGATACTCTCTGCTTTTATTTGGATTGCTGCTGTTCTCAACCAAGCTGGCCGCACAGGATGATTATATCCGTTTCAAACGGATCACTATCAATGATGGTCTCTCCCTTAGTTCGGTCTACGATATTTACCAGGACTCCAAAGGATTTATGTGGTTCGGTACCGAAGATGGGTTGAATAAATATGATGGCCAGAGCATCACAGTGTACGGGGCCCATACCGATCAGCACAATTTTCTGGCCGACAAATGGATCGAACTGGTATATGAGGATAAATCGGGGGTAATCTGGCTTGGATCCAGGAGTGGTCTCACCAGGTACAATCCACGCACAGGTGTTTTCACCGCCCTCCGGCATAACCCGGAAGATTCCAACTCCCTCTCCAACGATACCATCACAGCCATTGAAACGGATCTAAGAAATGAAATATGGGTTGGAACATTCCGGGGACTAAACCATGTGGACCGGTTTACAAGTGAAGTGCAGAGAGTCGTACCGGACGATCAAGAACTTGTGGGACTCACCAGCCGGATTTCCGGGTTCCTGAGTGATGAATCGGGCCGGTTCTGGATTGCCACCTATAAAGGGCTCTACAGTTATGACAGGAAATCGGGGCTCTTCTTCAGTGAAAATATTGAAGGTCTGATCGATACCAGCAGCACCATTTTCCAGATGACCCAGGGAGATGGGGCCATCTGGCTCGGTACCGACAGGGGACTTGTAAAGCTTGACCTTTCACAGAACCGCCAACATCAGCTGATCT
>JAGLTY010000386.1 GCA_023135025.1 Bacteroidales bacterium
CTATAACCAGAGCCTGATCTGGAATGATGGAGAGCGGCATGTGGAAGATCACTTTCTCTTTGCTGATCCTACCATCTTCGACATTTTTAGCATTAATATAATTAAAGGAGATCCGGTCTCTGCACTTTCGCAGCCCAATTCCATTCTTATTACAGAGGAGAAAGCCAGGCTCTATTTTGGTGAAGAGGATCCATTGGGACTTCCCCTCCATGTAAATAATGACAGCAACTTTTACTATGTGACCGGAGTTATTGAAGCGTTGCCGGAGAATTCCCATTTTTTTGCTGATTTTATCGCCTCCATGGAGACACTCGACTGGGAGAGCAACTTAACCTGGTTTCAGAATTCGATTTTCAGTTATATCCTTCTTAAACCAGGGGCCAATCCTGAAATTGTCCAGAAGAAAATGGCTGATGTGATGGCTAAACACATCAGGGGAGAACTTGAATCCATACTGGGCGTGGGACCCGAAGAGTGGGCCAAAGGCGGGAACCAGTATGGTATATACCTGCAACCTCTGCTTGATATTCATCTCCAGCCAGATATTGAAGTGGGAATGGACAGTTGCTTCCGCCCGGTCAATGACAGGCTCTATATCCATATTTTTGCACTGGTGGCAATTTTTATCCTGGTGATTGCCTCCATTAACTTCATGAACCTCTCCACTGCCAGATCAGCCACAAGGGCCAGGGAGATCGGGATAAGAAAGGCAGCAGGCTCCCACAGGTCACTGCTTATTCGCCAGTTTCTTACAGAATCGGTTATTCTGAGTTTATTGGCGCTTGCTTTTGCGCTGATACTTGTGGAGCTTTCACTGCCATGGTTCAACCATACCATGGATCTGGATCTGCGTATGGAACCGGTGCAATACAGTTACCTGTTGCCTGCAGTGCTGCTTCTGGCACTGTTAGTGGGGCTTCTAAGCGGGATATATCCGGCTCTGTTTCTTTCACGGTTCAGACCTGTAGACGGGATCAGGGGTGGTTTCATGGGCAACAGGCGGGCCGGGCTCTTCAGAAATGTGATGGTCATTGTCCAGTTTACAATATCTGTAGCCATTATTGTGGGAACACTTATTGTTTCCAACCAGTTACGTTATATGCTAAATAAGGAGCTGGGATATGACAAGGAGCAATTGGTGGTGCTGAAGAGGACCTATCCGCTGAAGACAAGCCTACAGACCTTCTGTCGTGAGATAGAGAAGATACCGGGCGTAGTTTCAGCAAGCAACTCCACCACCTATCTGGGGTACAATAACAGTACAGAGACATACCAGATTAAGGGAAGAGAGGCTGCCAGCAACTACCTGTTTGAAACCAACTATGTGGACGAAAGTTTTATGAGAACCTACAACTTCCACCTGGCCAATGAAGAGAGCAGGTTCTTCAATCCCGGTTACTCCACCGATCGTTCGGCCATCCTGATTAACAGAGCTGCTGCGGTTGAGTTTGGAATCACCGATCCCTTTAACACCATCATCCTGGAACCCACCATTGACGGTGATACCAATCACTTGAGAATTATTGGTTTGATTGAAGATTTTCATCATAGCTCATTGCGAGATCCCATTGGCCCTTATATGCTCAGGTACAAGGAGAAGGATATGGATTGGTCGGGCTATATTACCGTACGGCTGGGTGTGGCAGGGAAGGGAATTCCCATTACAATAAACAGGATCAAAACCGTATGGATGAAAATGACCGGTGATGCCCCGTTCCAACTCTTTTTCCTGGAAGATGAGCTTGATAGTTATTACAAGGAGGAGCGTCGCACCGGCCGGCTTTCGTTTCTGTTTGCTATTCTCTCCACCTTCATTGCCTGTTTGGGTCTGTTTGGACTTACTCTCCATCATTCCCATCGCAGGACACGGGAGATTGGTATCAGAAAGGCCATGGGAGCTTCCATTGGAGATGTGATCCTGGTGGTTTCCCGTGAGGTTGTGCTACTGATGGGAATCTCTGTTCTGCTGGCCTGGATTGTAGCCTATCTTTTTATGCAGAACTGGCTGCATGGCTTTCCCTTTAACATTGGATTCAAACCCTGGATATATATGGTGTCGGCTGTTTCAGCCATGTCTATTGCTATCATTTCAGTGACACTGCTTGCCTATCGTGCAGCCAGGGGCAATCCAGCCAGAACATTGCATTATGAGTAGTGTAGCGGAGATCAGAATGGCCCCTGTTTCCCGTTTTTTTCCAGCTCTTCCGGCTAAATCAAGGATTCATCCCCCAGTATTACCAGGGGTTTGCCCGGGAACCGGGTAGAACCATATCTTGCAGGAATAATGCCCAGGAATTCAGCCGGTTTTTTATTTGAAAAATAGGAAACTATGAAGATAAACCTTTTTGAATCCGGCTAAAATTGTAATTTTGTCATACTTT
>JAGLTY010000387.1 GCA_023135025.1 Bacteroidales bacterium
TCAAAGATGGGTTCCGATTGGGGAAGTCCAGGGTACTCCTCCTTTAAAATATCCTGAAGAAGTTCGCCAGCAGAGTTATCCCAGTTAAACTGGTCCATCACCACCAGCACCTCTCCGGTACCTCCGGTGATATTGGGCATGATCTTCCCGGCCATCCCACCCTGCTGTTTGACAGTGTCGCACGATACTGTAAGCATCAGGAGAGTTGCAAAGACAAAAAAGCCTGTCCATTTTAGCAGACAGGCCTTATCATTTCGTCGGGTATTACTTCTTACCATCTTTGACTTTCTTAGTGTCCTCTGTATCGTCCACTATGATTTCATCATCGGTATTTTCGGCAGTGGCTTTCTTAAATTCCTGCAGTCCTTGTCCCACACCGCGCATCAGTTCAGGTATTTTACGTCCGCCAAACATCAGTAGAATAAGCAAAACAATCACTACAATTTGCCACACACCTATTGCAAGGGTTATAAAAGCTTCCATCTATCTCTATTATTTATAAGGTTTGTACTACAAAAATAGCAATATAATTGTTCTAATTCTTAAATAATCCAATGATGTCGTTCAGATTTGCATAAAGCAGCAGGCTCAAGAGCAGCACCATACCAACAATCTGGGCGTATTCCATAAACTTATCTCCCGGTTTCCTGCCAGTGATCATCTCAAACAACAGGAACATCACATGCCCACCATCAAGTGCAGGAATTGGCAGAACATTCATAATGGCCAGAATAATGGATAGAAAAGCGGTCATGTTCCAGAACCGCTCCCAATTCCATGTAGAGGAAAATATACTTCCAATCTTAATAAACCCTCCCAGCTCTTCATACGCCTTGGTTTCGGGCTTGAACAACATTTTCAGCTGCTTCAGGTAACTTCCTGTTATTTCAAATCCCCGGTTGATCCCAGCCGGAATGGACTGTAAAAGTGAGTATCTCACCACAATGGTTTCGAAATAATCGAGGTAGATCTTTCTTTTAAACCCAAAGAGGCCGTTTTCATCTGTGGTGGCCGCTATCTGAAGTGTATCCGATCCACGAAGAATGGTCAGATCGAAAGTGGTATTTGCCTCCTTCCTGGTTCTATCCTTGAACTCATCATAAAAGAAAATGGGCTCGCCGTTGACTCCGATGATTCTGTCATTCAATTCAATACCTGCAATAGCCATTTTACTATCTGCCTGCATATCATCCACTTCACATGGCACCCTGGGTTCCATCACATACTCCAGCTTCAACAGTTTGGAGGTCATTCCCTCTGGTACCTGGATATCCATGATTACTCCTTCACGCTCAACCTGAATTACCCGGGTCTCATTCACAACAATATCGTGATGTATGGAGAGCCAGCGGTCCACCTTTTCACCATCAAGCGAAAGAATCTTATCACCATTCTCCAATCCAAGTTCCTTAAATTCCTGTTCGAAACTATACCCATACACCATGCTCTCCACCGGAACATACTCCTCACCCCATTTGAAAAACACAAGGATATAGATCAACAGTGCCAGCAGGAAGTTCACAATCACTCCCCCCAGCATAATCAACAGTCGTTGCCACGCCTTCTTGGTCCTGAATTCATATGGCTGGGGCGGCTGTTTCATCTGCTCCAGGTCCATGGACTCATCGATCATCCCGCTGATCTTCACATACCCCCCCAGGGGGAGCCAACCTATACCATACTCTGTATCACCGATCTTCTTCCTGAACAGGGCGAACCCTGCATCAAAAAAGAGATAAAATTTTTCGACCCTGACTTTAAATATTCTGGCCAGGGTAAAGTGCCCCAATTCGTGCAATACTATTAGGATTGACAGGCTTACCAGCAGTTGGGCTATTTTTATTATTACATCCATTCTTGCTTAAATTTGTTCTTGAGCGACCCGCCTTGCCTGCAGGTCAGAATTAAAATAATCTTCCAGCAGAGGAGCCTTGATATAGCTAGACCTGCTTAGTGTGCTTTCAATAACATCCGGAATCTGCATGAACCCGATCTTCTCCTTCAGGAAAGCCTCCACAGCTACTTCATTGGCTGCATTTAAAATACAGGGCCAGTTCCCTCCCTTTCTCAGCGCCTCATAAGAGAGTGCAAGATTACGAAAAATTTTCGTATCGGGCTGCTCAAAAGTCAGGCTGGGATGCTTTAAAAAGTCAAATCTTTCAAAATCTGATTCAAAACGGTTGGGATAGCTGAATGCATACTGGATGGGGAGCCTCATATCGGGCAGACCCATCTGTGCCTTGATGGAGCCATCGGTAAACTGAACCATAGAGTGAATGATGGATTGCGGGT
Organism: Bacteroidales bacterium; assembly: GCA_023135025.1. GTDB lineage: Bacteria > Bacteroidota > Bacteroidia > Bacteroidales. The sequence goes on from JAGLTY010000387.1 coordinate 2,293, forward strand.
GGACCACCACCTCAATTTCATCGGGTCCGACACCAAACAGCCACCTGGCCTCAATCACCTCCAGCCCCTTGTTCATCAGGG
>JAGLTY010000388.1 GCA_023135025.1 Bacteroidales bacterium
ACTCTGTGCGCCCAGTTTCTGAACAGAAAGTGCGGCGGCACCATGGGCCTCAACAATGGCCCTTTCCAGCTGACTTCCCTCTGCCAGAGATACGGCCAGCTGACCATTGAATACATCCCCGGCTGCCGTTGTGTCCACTGCTGTCACGCTGAATCCGGGTACTATTTTCCGGGTTCCGGTTGACCGATCGGATAGATAGGCACCCATGGCACCCATGGTGATAATCACCGTTTCAATGCCCCGCTTATGCAACGCGTCAGCGGCCTCAGCAGCGGTTAACTCATCTGTTACAATGATCCCTGTTAACCTCTCTGCTTCAGTCTCATTGGGAGTAATAATGGAGACCTTTTCAAGAATTTCATCGGGCAGGTCCGCCGCAGGAGCAGGGTTCAGAATCACCCTGGTATTCAATTCACTGCAGAGTTCTACCGCTTTCTGCACTGTTTCAAGGGGTGTTTCCAATTGGATCAACATATACTCGGCTTCGAGAAAGGGCTCTTCGACCTCCTCCAGGTCTGCAGGGGTCAGCTCAGCGTTGGCCCCGGAGGCAACGGTGATGGCATTTTCGCCGCGCTCGGATATGGTGATCATGGCTATTCCTGAAGGCACCCCTTTGCAGACTTTGATGTTTTCAGTGTTGATATTGTCCAGCCGGTACCCTTTGATGGCTTCCGCCCCGTAAGAATCATCACCCACCGAGGCGATAAAAACCACATCTCCTCCTGCCCTCGCTGCAGCTACAGCCTGGTTGGCACCTTTCCCACCCGGGAAGGTCATAAATTCACCTCCCAGCAATGTCTCACCCGGACGGGGTATTTCAGGCACTTTAATGATCAGATCGGTATTGGAGCTTCCGACAACTACTATTTTTTTCATCATATGAGTCTTGCTGCGATTATCATTCCAAGTCCAACCAGGAAGAATAGAAACATGGCCACCAACAGGCCCTTCAAACCCTCTGCTTTGCCAAACTCTTTCCAGATGAAGACCCCCCAGAGTGCTGCGATCAGCGTGGCGCCCTGTCCCAGTCCATAGGAGATGGCAAAGCCTGCCTGTTCCGCAGCGATGATACTGAAGGTCATACCAAGACTCCAGATCACTCCCCCCAGTATTCCAATGAGATGAAGTTTGGTATCCCCCTTTTTAATGTAATCCCTGTAAGTAGCCTTCCCTCCTGAAACGGGTTTGTACATAAAAAAAGTGTTCCAGACAAAATTAGAGAGCAACAGACCCACAGCAAAAATCACTGAAGCAGTATAGGGAGTGAGTTTCCCTGCTTCAGGCAGTGCAAAATCGGTGACCATGGAGGCCGCCACAAAACGGTAGAAGAATCCCATAAGGATTCCCCCCAGGATGGAGATCACAATGCCTTTGGTGGTTCCTGAAGCTGCTCCACCGCTATGTTTGCGATAGGCAATGGCATCGAGTATTATGGCCATGGCCACCAGTATCACCCCGATAAACAAAACCACCGGGTTGCCCAGGGGAGTGGCCACATAATTAATCACCACACCTATAACAAGCGCCAGTCCGATTCCGATGGGAAAGGCCACAGCCATCCCTGCAATATTGATGGCCACCACAATCAGCAGGTTGGCAATATTAAAAACCGCACCACCCAGCAGTGCCGATCCGATCGCTTTGCCATCGGCCTGTGCAAGATCGGCCAGGAATCCCCTGCCCTCCTCACCAGAACTGCCCATGGTAAAAGCCAGGATCAGGGAGAGGATCAAAACACCCAGGGAGTAATCCCAATAGAAGAGCTGAAACGCCCACTTTTTGGAGGCCATTTTCTGGGTGTTGGCCCATGAGCCCCAGCAGAGCATGGTGATCACACACATCAGCACTGCAATGAAATAAGATTGGATAATGACCATAGTAGCTAATGGTTAGTTAGTTAGTATTTAATGTTGGGCCATTTTTAAATGTTTCCTGATATAGTCCATCATAACATTGTAATATTCACCTGGCAGACCATGTCCGGCATATGGGTAAACAATATACTCTTTTGGAACATTCAACTGGTTATAGGCTGCAAAATTAATATGGGGCGGACAGGTCTTGTCCATAAGTCCGATGGACATCAATACCGGAGCTTTGATCCAGGGAGCCAGGTTTTTGATATCGATATAGCTCAGGTTCTTATAGATCTCATCTTCTGAAATCTCCGGGTGCTCCTCAAAATACTGCCTGAATTCACCTCCAGGCCAGCCGGCCACTTTGAAATAGTCCCTGAAATCGGATAGGAAAGGAACATGGGGTACACAGAGATCGATTCGCTCATTGTCCAGCGCTGCCGTGGCAAAACTAAGCGCACCCCCCTGGCTCCCTCCCTCAACAACAAC
>JAGLTY010000389.1 GCA_023135025.1 Bacteroidales bacterium
AACGATAGCAACGATTCCACCAACATCTATTTGATCAACGGCTTGATGGAATCCATTCTTGACAACCTTCAGAAAATTGAGGACCTGCGGGTGATCAGCCGGACCTCTGTTGAGAAATACAGGAACAATCCCAAAACCATCCCCGAGATCGCCAGGGAGTTGAATGCAAACTACCTGGTGGAGGGCAGCGGACAGAAAATTGGTGATCAGATCTTACTGAATATCCAGTTGATTGACGCTACCAGCGATAAACACCTTTGGGCGAAGCGATACAAAAGAGAAGCCGGGGATATTTTTGAGTTGCAGCTGGAGGTGGCCAGGAGCATTGCAGATGAGATTGAGGCCATCATCACGCCGGAAGAGGCTGCACAAATTGAGAAAGTTCCCACCAATAACCCAGAGGCATATGATTATTTCCTGAAGGGGCTGGATCCCTTTCAACGGGAAACACGGGAAGGTCTGGAAGAATCCATTCCCCTGTTTGAGAAGGCCATTGAGATGGATCCGGAGTTTGCACTTGCCCATGCCGATATGGCCATCGCCTATGCCTTCCTGGATATATACCAGCTAGAAAAAAGACATTCAGATCAGATTGATTATCACGCTGACAAGGCTCTCTTATTTGACCCCAAACTTCCGCAGAGCCTGATAGCCAAAGCCATGTTCCATAATACCAGGAAAGAGTATGAGCTGGCACTTCCTTATCTCGAGAAGGCGCTGGAATACCATCCCAACTCCTCGCGGGTGATTAACATTCTGTCCGATTTCTATACCAGGTATGTGCCCAATACGGAGAAATACCTGGAATATGCACTGATGGGAATAGGTTTGGATATTGCGGCCCACGACTCTGTGGAGGCGAGTTACATCTACCTGCATCTGAGCAATGCCCTTATGCAATCGGGCTTTGTAAATGAAGCAGAAAAATACCTTGATATATCGTTTCAATACAATCCGGAAAACATTTATGCTGAACTCCTGAAACCCTATATCCTGCTGGCCGGAGGCGGAAGTCTACTTCAAACAAAAGAGCTGCTTATTGATGTATTGCAAAAAAACCCGGGCAGCTATGACATCATGAAGGAGCTAGGTGTGATCTGCTATTTCATGCTGGATTATGAATGTGCCTATGGCTATTACAGCAAAATGTTTGAGATCACTGAAGCCCAGGGACTGGATCTGTACAGCGGTGAAAAAGCAAAAATGGGGCTTGTTTTGTCAGAACTTGGCAGGACCGAGGAGTCCCGGCAATATTTCCAGGATTACCTGGAGTTTGCCGAAAACGATCAATCCATCTACAAGCACCTTAGCCTGGCAGCATATTACTCCCATATGAGCGATACGGCAAGGGCCATTAAACACATGGAGCTGTTCTCCAAACAGGAGAAGTATCCCTACTGGTACATTCTGTTTCTGGGGATGGATGATCCCCTGTTCGAGCAAGTAAATGACCTTCCTGAATTCCGGAAGATACTAAGAGAGATAGAAGTTAAGTTCTGGAGCTATCACAAGCAGATCAAGGATTCGCTCAAGGAGAAAGGATTGCTCTGAGAGTGGATACCATCGTTTGCGAATAATGCCCTTTCATCTGTAACCAAACAGAGACCGGAGCGTCTATAGATAGAACCCTCATTAGCTTTAAAAGCTCCAATAGCTTCCTATGATAAAAAATTATCTTCTCACCGCCTTCAGGAATGTGCTCAGATACAAAGGATTTTCATTGATTAATATTCTCGGGCTATCCTTGAGTATGTCGGTATGCATGGTGATTCTTGTGGTCATTCAGGATCAGTATTCCTATGATGAGATGCATACCAAAACGGACAGAATTTACAGGGTTCAGCAGGTGGATAGCATGGCAAATATCTCTCTGAATATGGCTTCCAATCCTTATGCTTTAGGTATGGAGCTTCGGGATAATTATGCGATAGCAGAGCAGGTGGTTATTTTGAATAACTCTTTTCGGGGAGAAGGGTTGTATTACGATACTCGCCTGGATATTAATGGCCTGTACACCAACACCGAATTCTTTGATGTCTTTGATTTTCAGTTGCAGGATGGTTCGGTGGAGAAAATCCTGGATGAGCCCTATACCATGGTGCTGAGCCAGGAGACTGCCAATAAGTTTTTTGGTGATAAGAATCCCATGGGAAAGTTTATTGAGATCGATACACTGGGAGCCTATGAGGTGAAGGGTATTGTGGCCAAAACAAAGAAAAAATCCCATATCCAGTTTGAAGCACTGATATCCCTCTCCACCCTTGAAATCCTGGATCAGAAAAGGGAGGTGCCTAGATTTGTGAACAACTGGGAGACCGGCTGGGGAAGCTGGATCTATCTTC
>JAGLTY010000039.1 GCA_023135025.1 Bacteroidales bacterium
GGATGTATCGATGCCATTAATTTAGACGGAGGAGGATCAACTACCATGTGGACAAAAGATAACGGTGTTGTAAACAGGCCCAGCGATAAGAGAGGTGAGAGGCCTGTAGCAAATGCCATATTAATACTGGAAGAATAGAATTCACGTAATCACTATATTTACTTATGATCAATACAAGGAGAAATCTGAAACCATACAGCATCCCTATCCTTTACATAATATGTCTGCTCAGCTGCAGCAGTACCAGTATCCTGGCGCAGAATAACACAACTGACTTTAAGCAGATCAAGAAGATCTTTTACCAGCAGGAAGAGGACTGGAACAATGGAGACATTGATGCCTTTATGAAAGCTTACTGGAATTCCGAAGAGCTGCAGTTTGGTGGAGCAAATGGAATCACCCGAGGCTGGCAGCAAACACTTAATAACTATAAGACCGGATATCCTGACCTGGCCACCATGGGGAAGCTTACCTTTCAGATTAAGGATATGACGCAGCACAGCGAGGAAGTTGTGAGCCTCACAGGAAGCTGGGTGCTGGAACGGGAGAATGACAGGCTGGTTGGAAATAATGGATCTATATAAAACTATTAAACATATGAAAAACATTGCTCTTCAATTAGCGCTGGGTGCCCTGGCTCTTTCTCTGGGAAGTTGCACCCTTAATGATATGAATTTCGATCAATATCCATCCAAAACCATTTCGAACAGTGAGGTGAAGATGAAACTTTATCTTCCCGATGCGGAAGGTGGTTTATACCGCGCTACCCGATTCGACTGGTCAGGTGTAATAGGCAGTGTACAATATAAGGGCCATGAGTACTTTGGTTACTGGAAGGAGACCCATGACCCCTTTTTTCACGAAGATCTTACTGGTCCGGTTGAAGGTTTTATTAAACCTGGACTGGGTTATGCCGATGCTGAACCGGGCGGAAAGTTTATCCGCATAGGTGTGGGTGTTATTGAGAAGAGGGATAAAGAGGAGTACAATTTTCGAAACAGTTATAAGATCCTGGATCATGGAAAGTGGACTATTGAGCAGGGAGATGATTGGATTTCATTCAGACATGAAATCAATAGCGACATCGGCTTTGGGTACATTTATGATAAGATCATAAGGCTCAAGAGCAATGGCTTCACTATTGATCACAAACTGCAGAACACAGGAGTAAAAGCCATTGAAACGGATCAGTTTAATCACAACTTCTTTATGATAGACGGGGAGCAGAGTGGCCCTGCTTTCAAAATCAGCTTCCCCTACCCCATTCATACCGACGATGATCTGAAGGGCTTTGTGGAGATTAGGGAAAATCAGTTAAATTTCATTAAGGACCTGGAAGACGATGACTCCTTTTTCCTATTGCTTAACGGTTATAGCGGTGAGGTGTCGGATCACCAGGTTACAGTTGAGAATCGCAAAACGGGAGCCGGTGCAACATTTACTGTGGATAAGCCGCTCTATCGTATGGCATTCTGGGCTTGCAAAACCACATTAAGCCCGGAGAACTTTATCTGGATCGCTGTGGAGCCCGGTGATGAGGAGAGTTGGAGATCTGAATACACACTTTTTGTGAATTAATGACATACTCTATACTTGATGAATAGTCAACCCCTATTCCCTGGTCCCATTTGTTATAGTTCCTCTGAACCGCCCCGTTATCTTCCAGGTAGGCTGCTGTCTGATTCACCAGGCAGAGCAGTTCAAAGTTGCCGAGTATACTCAGTCTGAGTCCGCTTTTGTGTATCTTGAAAAATCAAATTAGCTATCATGAAGAGAAGAATATTTATAAAGAACAGCGTAATGGGAGCTACTGCCCTGGCTGCCACACCTTTGATTGCACGAACAGCTCATCAGAAAGCACTTCAGATATCTCTGGCACAGTGGTCTCTGCACAGGAGTTTTAATGACGGCATCCTCGACCCCGTCGATTTTGCCTCTATTGCCATGGAGAAATATAAAATCGATGCCGTTGAATATGTAAACGGCTTTTACCACGACAGTGCTACCGATGAGAAGTTCTGGAACATAATGAAAGCGCGTTCAACAGATGCAGGGGTGAAAAACCTGGTGCTTATGGTCGATGATGAGGGTGATCTGGGAACAGCCAAAGAAAAGGAGCGGATGAAATCGGTAGAGAACCATTATAAATGGGTGCATGCTGCAAAAATACTGGGATGCCATACGATGAGGGTCAATGCCTTCGGAGATTCCGACAGGGAGATATACAGGGCTTCCATTATGGATGGTATGGCCAAACTGGCCGATTATGCTGCAAAATTGGATATCAATATCGTGATTGAGAACCATGGGCTGTTCAGTTCCGATGCCGCTTTGATTGCCGGGATCATCAAAGAGGTGAACCGACCCAATTTTGGAGCACTCCCCGATTTCGGGAACTGGTGCCTGTCAGCCAAATGGGGAACCACACAGGGAGATTGTGACAAAGTATATGACAGATACCAGGGTGTGGCTGAACTGCTTCCTTATGCCAAAGCGGTAAGCGCCAAATCCTACAATTTTAATGAGAAGGGTGAGGATACAAGAATCGACTATTTCAAAATGATGAAGATTGTGAAGGAGTCGGATTATAACGGGTATATTGGTATTGAATACGAGGGAATGGAAAAGAGTGAGCACGAAGGGATTCTGATCACCAGAGAACTAATGAAAAAGGCCTGGAACAACACTTAATAAACAATATAACATGAAAAAAATGATCTATCTCCTGGCACTGCTTGTCATTGCCGGATGTGCTACCGGCGTGAAAACCAGAGTCGAAACTGAAGGTGCATTCCTTAACTTTCAGAAACCCGAAGAGAATCCCATCCTGAGCGCCGATTCATCCTATACATTTGTCTGCCCCATTAAAAATGAGTTGGTACAATGGCAGAAGGCGGATGTTTTTAATCCCGCCGCCATTGTTAAAGACAACAAGATCCATGTGCTTTTCAGGGCCGAGGACAATCCCGGCGCCATCCTGGGAGGACGCACCTCCAGGATCGGGCTGGCCACCAGTGAGGATGGACTCCATTTTGAGATCTATCCTACCCCGGTACTCTATCCCGACAGCGGGGAGTTCCTTCAGTACGACTACCCCGGGGGATGCGAGGATCCAAGGGTGGTTGTGACTGAAGAGGGACTCTATGTGATGGCCTATACCTCCTGGAACCAGGATGTGGCCAGACTCAGTATCGCCTTCTCGAAGGATCTGATACATTGGGAGAAAAAGGGTCCCGCTTTTGCAACTGCTTACGACGGCAAGTTCCTTGACCGCTGGTCCAAATCGGGTTCGATCATCACCAGACTGGTAGATGATAATCAGGTGGTGGCCAAAATCGATGGCGAGTACTGGATGTACTGGGGCGAACAGTTTATCAATCTTGCCTGGTCTGAGAACCTCTATGACTGGTATCCTGCTCTGGATGAACAGGGCGAACTGGAGGCAATCATCGAAACGCGGCCTGGATATTTCGACAGCAACCTGACTGAATGTGGTCCCCCTGCAGTAATTCTAGATGAGGGTATTGTTCTCCTCTATAATGGCAAAAATTCGGATGGAGATGATGCTTCCCCCGATCTGCCCAGGGGAACATATTCAGTTGGGAAAATTGTCTTTGATCCTGTCAACCCTGAAAAGGTGCTGTTTCGTTCCGATACCTGCCTGCTGAAACCCACCCTGCCCCACGAGGCCACAGGTCAGTATAAATCGGGAACCACCTTTGCTGAAGGGCTGGTCCGTTACCAGTCAAAGTGGTTACTCTATTACGGAACAGCCGACTCGTATGTGGGTGTGGCTATTTCAGAATAATCTCTAATCTGTTAATTATCATCAACCATATACCTGACGATGAAAAAAGTCCGATCAACAGGAAAAGCTATTCTTGCTATTCTCCTGTTTAGCCTGAATCTCCACGCTCAGGAGATTCCATTGCCCGAACATCCCCGGCCCGATTTCCAGCGTGAAAACTGGATCAACCTCAATGGCACCTGGGAATTCCAATTCGATAGTCTAGATATGGGACTGAACCAGGGGTGGTATACCCGGCCAATTTTTAATGATAAGATCACCGTACCATTCCCCTGGGGATCCCGGCTTTCGGGCGTGGATAACCTGGCCCAAATAGCCTGGTACAGCCGTCGCCTTGATATTCCGGATGACTGGAACGGTAAAAGAACCTATATTGTGATCGGTGCATGCGACTGGAAAACCAGCCTGTGGATCGATGGCGAATTTGTGGGTGAACATCAGGGTGGTTACACCCCATTTGAATTTGATCTGACAGAATTTACCACACCGGGGAAGGCCCATCAACTGGTATTGCGCGTGGATGACTCTCCACACCCCTATAAACTGGAGGGAAAACAGGGGTATGGTGAAGCCAAAGGAATCTGGCAGACGGTATACCTGGAGAGCAGGGGATCCATTGCGCTGCAATATCTCCATTTCACCCCCGACATCGAAAAAGGGTCGGTAATGGTGCATGCATTGCTGGACCAGCCGGCAAAGGAGGATCTCTACATCAATCTTTTGTTCCCAAACCAGGAGATAACAGGGATGATTACTTCACCAAAAATTGCAAAGAAGATGCAGGAGGTGGAGTTTGAGGTCACCATTCCCAACCCTCAGCTCTGGGATCTGGAGAATCCATACCTCTATGATTTGAAAATCCAGCTTCATAACAACCAGACCATATTTGATGAGCTCTCCTCCTACTTTGGCATGCGAAAGATCAGCATCATGGACCTTCCCGGCACACCATTTCCTTATGTGGCACTGAATAACAGACCGATCTATCTGCAGTTGAGCCTGGACCAGGCCTACCATCCAGACGGCTTTTACACATACCCCAGTGATGAATTTATGAGGGATGAAATTATCAGATCCAAAAAGATCGGCCTGAATGGCAACCGGATTCACATTAAAACAGAGGTGCCACGCAAACTTTACTGGGCGGATAAACTGGGATTGTTGATCATGGCCGACGTGCCCAATTTCTGGGGTGAACCTGACGAAAATGCCAGGCAGGAGTGGGAATATGCCATGCGGGAGATGATCGCACGCGACTATAACCACCCTTCCATCTTCTCCTGGGTCCTGTTTAATGAAACATGGGGACTCTTCACCGGGAGAGGGAAAGAGCGCACCTACCTCCCTGAAACCCAGCAATGGGTTAAAGAGAAGTTTGCCGAAGCCAAACAGCTTGATAAGAGTCGCCTTATTGAAGATAATTCCCCCTGTAATTATGATCATGTGGAGACTGATCTCAATACCTGGCACGCCTACCTGCCCGGCTACAGATGGAGTGAATTCCTCCAAAATGTGGTCGACAATACCTATGCAGGTTCTGAATGGAACTTTATTGGGGGGAACAAACAGACCCAGGTTCCCATGCTGAATAGTGAATGCGGAAACGTATGGGGATATAGTGGAAGTACAGGTGATGTAGACTGGAGCTGGGATTATCATATTATGATGAATGAATTCAGGAAGCACCCCAAAGTCGCAGGATGGCTCTATACCGAACACCACGATGTGATCAACGAGTGGAATGGTTACTATAAATTTGACCGCACTGAGAAATTCACCGGCTTTAATGATTTCATCCCGGATATGGAGCTACGGCATCTGCATAGTGAGGTATATCTCTCTACTGGATCGGAACTGTGCAGATCTGTGAGGCCCGACGGACTGGTAAAGGTTCCGCTATACCTGTCGGTGATGACCGACCAGGTACCTCCCGATCATTATATTCTTGACTATGAACTATCGGGACGGGACTACCACGGAAAATTCAGACATATACTGTTGAAAAGCGAAATTCTTGAATCCCTCCCCTATTTCAATGGCGAGGTGACACCTCTCTCTGTGCGAATGCCCGAAACTCCCGGACTCTATCACCTGACCCTTCGACTACGTGATGAAAATGCCTATATCTATCACCTCAACTTTACCAGTTTCCTGGTGGAAGAACGTGCACAGTCGGGTGCGGATAACCTTGAAGAAAACAGGGCGATCTCCTTTGCCCCATCCTCCTTCAGTGAAGCCTCCTGGTCCGATGGCCAGTGGAATATTCTGGATGGTTTGAAAGTAAACGGTGCCGGGGAAGGTTATTTCTCCTATGATGTGAAAGTTCCACTTAGCATGAACCTGGATGAACTAAAGAAGGTTACCCTGGTTTTTGAAGCCTCTGCTAAAAAACTACATGGCAAGGACCGACAGGATAAGAGTGAACTGGATGGTGATTATATGCGTGGACGGGGCACTTTTGATCCCAGCCGGAATCCCAATTCCTATCCGATGACAGACACCTATAAATATCCAACACTGGTGAAAGTGAAGGTGAACGGTAAGGTGGTGGATCTATTCTACCTGGAAGATGATCCGGCGGACCACCGCGGTGTTCTCTCATGGTTTTCCCAGCTACAGGATGGAAAGCTCCGGGAAGCGGGCTCCTATGGATACCTCCTGAAATCGAATATACCGCTGGATTTGGTTAGGAATTCGCCGGACGGAAAGCTGAATATCCGTTTCGAAGTGGATGAAGGGATGCCGGGCGGACTGGCCATCTATGGCAAGCTATTCGGCCGCTACTCCATGGATCCCACCCTGCTGTTTGAATAGTTAAGCCCTTGCCTCAATACCATGAAATCTCTCCCACTATTACTCCTGAATATCATCCTGGGTCTGACCATTGGATGTTCACCCCAATCGGTTGAGGAGCCGGCCGGACAACAATCACCAATCCGTTCCTCAAATACCTATCAGCCCCCTCTCTTTAAAGAGAAGGAGCGCATTCAAAAAATCAGAACGTTGCTGGCTGAATCGCATCAATACTATGCGGAATCTGCCGCGGCCAATCATCTTCCTGGTCTGGCCTATGGAGTGGTGGTGGACGATTCCCTCCTCCTCTTTGGTGGATGCGGTACGACCAATATAGAATCAGGAGTTCCGGTTACTGAGCATTCACTCTTCAGGATCGCCTCCATGAGCAAAAGTTTTACTGCCATGGCCATCCTGAAACTTAGGGACGAGGGAAAGCTCTCCCTGTCAGATCCTCTCTTTATGTATATTCCAGACCTTAAGCAACTCACCTACCTGACTGGCGATGCCACTCCGGTTTCCATATTAAACCTGCTGACCATGACCGCCGGATTTCCTGAAGATAATCCCTGGGGTGACCGGTTCCTGGATATAAGTGATGATGTGTTGATGGAACAGGTCGAAGAGGGGATCTCTTTTTCAACCGTCACCTCACTCCATTACGAGTACAGCAACCTGGGATTTGGTCTGCTGGGGCATATTATCACCCGGGTTTCAGGTGTTCCATACCAGGAATACATCACCAAAAATATCCTTCAACCCCTGGGGATGAACCATACATACTGGGAATACAGTGAAGTTCCCCGAGAGCTTCTCGCACAGGGGTACAGGTGGGAGGATGAGAGATGGGTATCCGAACCCCTGCTGCACGATGGTGCTTTTGGTGCCATGGGCGGACTGATTACATCTATTGAAGATTTCAGTAAATATATCTCTCTCCATCTTTCAGCCTGGCCTCCAAGAAGTGACCCTGAAACAGGTCCGGTGAAAAGAAGCACACTCAGGGAGATGCACCGGATGAACAATCCCAGATACTATACCGATCCCAATCGGTTTGGTAATCATACCAGTCCCATTATGAGGGGTTACGGTTTTGGCCTGGTGGCCATGGTGGACCACGAAGAAGTTGTGGAGGTGGGCCACAATGGTGGCCTTCCCGGATTTGGAAGCAGTTACATGTTCTACCCGCAATACGGTATAGGTATCATGGCCTTCAGCAACCTCACCTATGTGGGAGGAATCGTTAGAACGGCTAACTATATGGTGATGAAAAACCTGATCAACCAGGGTCTGTTTATACCCAGATCACTACCTGTTTCGGATATCCTGGACAAAAGAAAGGAGCAGGTGGCTCAGCTGATACAGAGCTGGGATCCGCTCCTGGAAAAAGAGATTGTGGCAGCCAATCTTTATATGGATATCTCCAGGGAAACAAGGATAGAGGAGGCCAGAGGTTTGCTTAGCCTGGCTGGAGAGATCATTTCCACCGGACCTGTGATCCCGGAAAATCAGCTTCGCGGGAGTTTCATACTCACGGGTGCACAAAGGAGCCTAAAGGTATACTTCACCCTCACACCGGAAGCGGAACCCATGGTACAGTGGCTCACCATTGAACTGATCCCTGAAAAATAACGAATATTTAGAACCTTTTGGCTAATTTTATGTTAATCACCAAAACAGATTCATGGGAAAATTAATCATCAATAGCTACGAAGAGTTTGAACAGTATGTGGGAAAAGAACTGGGAACTTCTGATTACCACAAGATTACTCAGGAACAGATCAACCAGTTTGCCGATGCCACACTGGATCACCAGTGGATTCATGTGGATGAGGAACGAGCAAAGAGGGAGAGCCCATTTGGTGCCACCATTGCCCATGGCTACCTGAGTGTCGCTATGCTTGCCCACCTCTGGTACCAGATTATCGAGGTAAAAAATATCACCATGCTGGTTAACTATGGGATTGAAAGCCTGAAATTCGGCCAGGCAGTAGTGGTAAACAGCGATGTGAGAATCGTCACAAAACTAAAATCCATTACCAACCTGAGGGGAACAGCCAAGACGGAGGTGGAGGTAATTCTAGAGATCAAAGGGAGTAAGAAACATGCACTGAAAGGGGTTATTGTCTTCCTCTACCAGTTCAAATAGGATCGTCATGAGGCAACTATTTATGGTGATTGGTACCATTTTTCTCCTATCCTGTTCTGCCCAGGACAGAAAAGCAGATCAGCAGGATATGAAGCAAAGCGTAAACGATAGCTGGGTAGCCGTCGTCATCAATGGTGAGAACCTGGTGACTGATACAATCGTTCAAGCACTTCCACAAATGGTGATCCATGTGGACGATATGCGCTACATGGGGAATGATGGCTGCAATAACTTCACTGGTGGACTCATCGAGCTGGATAAGCTTACCATCCGTTTCGGTGTGGCTGCAGGAACCAGGATGATGTGCATGGATATGAAGATTCCCGATCTCTTCAATAGCATCCTTCAGGAGGTGATGACCTGGAAGATCATAGAGAACAGACTGCACCTGTACGATGCTGATGGCAACGAACTGATGCAGTTAAAGAAGACAGACTAGTCCCACTTCACAATAGTACTGGGCAGATAACCCTTCCGATGAGCTATGGCGTAGAGCTGTTGTTGATCTTCCAGCTTTACAGGTCCGGTATAGATCTCCCAGCGGCTTGAAAGAGTGTCGCCAGCTGCAACGACCTGATAACCCAGGTAGCTACCCGCCTCATCTGTTGAAATATCTACTACAGACGGCTCTGATATTTGGAAGGATGGATCTTTGGTAAGCGGTTGTTTCCCCCCGGGCCAGAACCGGGCAACCATTTCATGCTCCTCTATAAATCCCATATCATCGATCTCCTCCATCCAGCGGTTACACTCGGCCCTTAATTCGCTTAGTTTTTCAGCATACTGCGGATCGCCAGCAAGATTGTGAAGCTCTTCCGGATCATTTTCACAATCGAACAACTCCTCTTCCGGTTTTGCAAGGCGAAACCAGAGAGACTCCATTTCATCCAATGTTCCAGCGTCCCTCATTTCGAGCATCTCCTGCATAACAGCCATCTGCTCCCGAAAACTCAGTGGAAGGTAATACCCCTGGTCGGGATTAAAGTTCCGCAGGTATTTATAACGTTCATTTCTTACGGCCCTGATCATATCTGCATGTTCATCAAACCGGTCAGCTGCTGCGTGAATATAGTGTCTATCATTTCCCTCCTCATATTTCCCCAGAAAGGCCTGTCCATCCAGATATTCCGGAGGTTCAATACAAGCCAGTGAGAGCAGTGTAGGGAGGAAATCAACAAAACTGATCATTTGTGCGTCTATGCTTCCTGCACCTGCCGATCCCGGGAATCGGATAATCATGGGCACCTTAAGCCCCGAATCGTACAATAAGCGTTTCTGCCTCGGTAGCGGACCGCCATGATCGCTGTACCAGAATATTATAGTATTTTCCAGTTCTCCATCCTCCTCCAGTTCCTGAAGCAGCTCCCCCACCCTATGATCCATTTCAGCCACATTGGAATACATCCGGCGAATGTCGGTTCTGGATATTTCTGTCTCCGGCAGATAAGAAGGTATAGGAACCTCCAGGTTGGAATCGACCCACAGGGAGTCCTCCGCTTTCATCCAGATCCGTGATTCATGAGTAATCATAAAATTGAAAACAGCAAAGAAGGGTTGTCCTTCTTCCCTGTTCCTCCAGTGTGCAGTAGCACTACTTTCATCCCAGGAGAAGGGTGAAGGCTTAAACTGATAATCCTCTTTGAGATTGTTGGAACAATAGTAACCCTTCTCACGCAGGTACTCGCTATGCATTTTCATCTCGGGGGGTGGTACCACCTCATAAGGATCAAGTCCCTGGGGCATATACTGTCGGATAAACTGAATGACCTGAGGGTTGTTCATCATCTCCCTCGGCACATTTCCAATCTGCATATGGTGCGCCCCTATCCTTGTGGGATATAGTCCGGTAGCAAGTGCTGAGCGACTGGGGGAGCATACACCACACACCGAATAGACATTGGTATAACGTACCCCCTCATCAGCCAGACGGCTGAGATGGGGCGTCACAATTGTATTGGACATACCCCAATAATTCCC
>JAGLTY010000390.1 GCA_023135025.1 Bacteroidales bacterium
TGTTCACCGACGGGCAGTACGACAGGGATAACTTTCCCCACGATAAGAGGTATCCCTGGAACCTGGAGTATTATGGTCCGTTGACCATTCCTAAGAAAGGGGAAACCGTGGTGATTAACATGGAGACCCTGCCACTTTACAGGCGGATCATTGAGGCCTACGAAAAAAACGACCTGGAGGTAAAAGATAGCCAGGTGTACATCAATGGAGAGCCGGCCTCCAGCTACACCTTCCAGATGGACTACTACTTTATGATGGGCGATAACCGACACAACTCGGCCGACTCACGGTTCTGGGGCTTTGTTCCCGAGGATCATGTGATTGGAAAACCACGTCTGATCTGGCTCAGTGTGGATAAAGAGTATGGCGGAATCCGCTGGAACAGGATGTTCCGCATTGTCAGGGCGCGCAGGTAAGACCCGGTCTTTTGATTTTCCCGGCTCTCTATAACGGACCCATTAACTACTTTGCCCGGCTGGTAAGACAGCAGGAGATTATCCTGGAACAGTATGACAGCTATTCCAAGCAGACCTTCAGGAACCGTTGCATAATCATGGGACCCAACGGAGTGGTTACATTATCGATCCCGGTGAAGAGAGAGAGCGGTATAAAAACCCACCTCCGCGATATCAGGATCGATTACGATACCAACTGGAACAAGATCCACTGGCAGAGCCTGGTGGCCTCATACGCCTCTTCGCCTTTTTTTGAGTATATGGTCGATGAGATCAATCCTTTCTACCAGAAGAGGTTTGAATTTTTAATCGATCTAAATCTTCAACTGATTGAACAGACCCTCGGAATGATGGGCCTGAATATCCCGGTAGTATGTTCGGAAGTATTTACCCCCATTTCGTCGGAGCATGACCCCAGGCATTTTATCCATCCCAAAAAGGAGCAGGCGGTGGCAGATCCTGGTTTCCTTCCACTGGAGTATCACCAGGTCTTCTCCGACCGCCTGGGCTTCCGATCCAACCTGAGTATCCTCGATCTGATCTTCAATGAAGGTCCGGATGCACTATCTTACCTGCAGCGCTGTCTCAGAACTTGAATCCAACAGTAAACATCAGGTTATTGCCGTTGATCTCGTTGAGAGAGACTTCATTGGCTCCCGGTTCATAGGCGTACATTCCATACACTTCGTTCCTGCTGGAATGGAAGTAACTCATATCGAAATAGACCTTAGGGGTCCTGATACCAAAGCCCCCCGAATAGATCCAGCACTCTGCATTGTTCCGGCTATCGGTGAATGGACTCATCAGGTACTGCCCGCCAGCACGTAAATAGAGCGAATTAAGCCTGATTTCGGCCCCTGCATTCAGGTTATGCGCCGCCCTGAAGTCCTGGCGAATCTGGTCATTTTCATCAAAAAACTGATAGTCATATGCTTTCAACCGGGCCGCTGAATAATCCACATACTCATAACCGGCCGAAACTGTGGCAAGTTTGGAAAGGATCAATGACGCATTGGCATTGGCCCTGAATGGGGTTCTTAGCTTGTAATCGTAGATCCCGTTTGGTGATCCCTCAGAAGTATCATCAATCCCTGAACTGCTGTCCCAATAGGAGTTCATATCTGTATACTTCTCATCGGTGAGATGGTAGTATGTGGGCAGTTGAAAGGAGGCTCCGATTCTGAGCATATGAATGGGCCTGAGGATCATCCCGAAACGGGCTGTATAGCCCCATCCCCTGGTGCTGTTAAACTCTCTGAACCGAAAACTATCAAAATCCAGTACATGATCGTCTTGATCTGTTTCGGTATGGTAGATATCTTCATAGAACCTGACCGCATGAATCCCCATGGTGGCACCGAAATAGAGCAGGTTGCTGAAATTGAAAGCCCCGGAAAGGGAGTACTCCCCAATATAACCTGATTGTAGCGACGAACGGTACAGTTGCTGACCGTATCCATCAAGCTGCATATCGTGCCAGTACGTTTCTGAAGTCTCATCATAGGGCATCAGGTAGGTGTCAAATGCCAGCTGCTCGTAAAAGGGACTCAGGTTATCCGGATCAGCATTGGCATGCCAGGTAAAATCGTCCAGCAAGGAGCTGTTCTCACTTATACCCCGGATGGTGGTGCTGTTGTTGAAATTGACCAGGGTATTGTATCCAAGTGCAAAGGCTGCACCCACAATCCCATTACTCTTATCACTGGTAATGGCATTGACCATACCAATACTACCCACGTTGAACTTCAACCGCGATTCATCTGCCCGGGCACCCTGGAAATTTGAGCTGGTATTGACCCAGTAAAATGATGGGGAAAAAGAGAATTCAGAAGAGCGGTAGAGACCGAGCCCAGCCGGATTGGTTACCACCGAAGTGA
>JAGLTY010000391.1 GCA_023135025.1 Bacteroidales bacterium
CATCAACGATGAGGTGGGCAACGTCATTATAAAGAAGCCTGCCACACCCGGTATGGAGAATCGCAAAGGCGTGGTTATGCAGGGGCACCTCGATATGGTACCACAGAAGAACAGTGACAAGGATTTTGATTTTGAGAAGGATCCCATTGAGACTCTGCGCGATGGTGAGTGGGTGACTGCCGACGGCACAACCCTGGGAGCCGACAACGGTATTGGTGTGGCTGCAGCCATGGCTGTACTGGAGTCGACTACATTGAAACACGGTCCGGTGGAGGCACTATTCACCATTGATGAAGAGACCGGAATGACAGGTGCATTCGGCCTGAAACCGGGTCTCCTGGATGGTGACATCCTGATCAATATGGATTCTGAAGATGAGGGAGAGCTCTATGTGGGCTGCGCTGGCGGTATTGATGTTTCTGCCACCAAGAAGTATCAGGAAGAGGATGCTCCTGCAGAATATGAGGCCTACCAGATACTTGTGGCAGGATTGAAAGGGGGACACTCCGGTATTGATATTCCACTGGGAAGGGCCAATGCCAACAAGGTATTGTTCCGGTTCCTGATGCAGGCTGAGTCGGACCTGAAGATCAGGCTTGCTGAAGCCACCGGTGGCGACCTGAGGAATGCCATTCCACGTGCATCCCAGGCCATCGTCATGGTCCCTGCTGCGGATGCTGATGCATTTGAATCAATGGTATCCAGCTACCAGGAGATCTACAGCAAGGAGTTTGCCGATACTGAACCTGACTTCTCTTTCACCTGTATAAAAACAGGTTCTCCGGCCAAAGTGGTTCCTGTGGCTGAGCAGGCACGCTTTATCCGTGCCATCTTTGCCTGTCCCAACGGGGTGCAGCGCATGAGCCAATCCATGAAAGGGCTGGTTGAAACCTCCAATAACCTGGCCATTGCCAGTATAAAGGGTGGAGAGTTCGTAGTCCTTAATCTCACGCGCTCATCAGTGGACAGTGCCAAAGAGGCCACAGCGTGGAAAATTGCAGCAGTGTTCCACCTGATCGATGCTGATGTGAAATTGAGCGGGGATTACCCGGGATGGAAACCCAATATGGATTCACCCATCCTGAAAACCTGCCAGGATATATACAATAAGAATTTTGGGAAGATCCCTGAAATCAAGGGGATCCATGCCGGTCTTGAGTGCGGATTGCTGGGTGGTGTCTATCCCAACCTGGATATGATCTCGTTCGGGCCCACCATCAGATTCCCCCACTCGCCCGACGAAAAGGTCGAGATTGACACGGTGAAGAAATTCTGGGATTTCCTGGTGCTGATCCTGGAAGAAATCCCGGAAAAATAGCGTATCGTCCGGCTTAATGGATGGGCTCTGTTACCACATAGCCCGACTGGTATATGGAGATACGGTGGGTAGCGAGTGCCTCCTCTCCCAGCATCACCTTTAGTTCAGCCAGATCGGGAAGTCTGTATAGCAAAGCATTAACGGGAACGGAGGTTGCTGAAAAGTAACCTCCCACCCTGATGGTTTTACCCATGGGCCTGATCACCACCTCCAGGGGTTGCCCCTCCATCAATTCTGCAGGAACAAATCCCAGTATATTTGAAAAGATATCCAGCGGATAGGTGGATTGTTCTGTTCCCTGCTCCGGTACAATGAACCAGGTTCGCTTCATCACCCTTGTAATGGTCTTACCGGTAAACAGAGAGAGATAAGATGCCTCCATCTGGTCCAGCTTCTGAATAGAGGCTCCCATGGCTTCTCCATCGGGATAGACTTCATACTCCCCTGTTAGCATCTCAAAACGACGCGTACGCAACTCCAGCAGAAAATCGGCCGCCTCCCTGGCTTTGGTAGAGGAGGACTTCTGCTCAACAACTGTACGCTGAACAGGGACCTCCACAAATGCGGTATCGGTCACAATGGTCTTGTACATGGTCTCGGTTCGCTCCTCAAAATTATTGCTCACCCCCATGTCCACATAACGAATAAAGTTATCCCTGCTGGTGGATTGCAATCCATTCCCTTTAACAGACTCGTGGATACTTTCGGTTCCTCTCAGCACAATTCCCTGCTCCAGATAAGGAAGCAGTGACCCGTCATCAAACTCCCCCTCTATCACATTCAGGGAATAGAAGTGCAGCGGATCCAGCTCCAGGTGCTGCCCGATGGCCACATCCCAGATGTTCCACCGGCTCGACTTCTTTTTAACAACCTCTTTCAGCCCCAGGTACTTTTCAGCATACTCCCAGTACGGACCGGGAACACTCCGCTCCTCCCTGAGCGTCACCTCCACCTTCAGCACGGTCTGGGGCAGGACATAGAGATACTGCTCCTTTACCTTTGC
>JAGLTY010000392.1 GCA_023135025.1 Bacteroidales bacterium
CGATCACCGCGAATCGGTGAAACACCTGAAATTTTAAGTAGTTTTGGGAATGACCTACGACCAGTTGATCGGCGACCTGAAGAACAGGGTCTACAGTCCGGTCTATTTCCTGTGGGGAGAGGAGCCCTATTACATCGACCTGGCAACCGCTTTTATTGCCGGGAATGTGCTTACCGAGGCGGAGCAGAGCTTTAACCAGACCATCCTCTACGGGAAGGAGTCGGAGGCCATGCAGGTGTCGGACCTGGCCCGGAGGTTCCCCATGATGGCCTCCCACCAGGTGGTGGTGGTGAAAGAGGCCCAGGAGATGAAAAGTTTTGGCGACCTGATCCACTATGTGGAGCAACCCCAGCCCTCCACCCTGCTGGTAATCAACTACAAATACAAAAAACCTGACAAGCGACAGAAGATTTTCAAGGTTCTGGGAAAAAAGGCGGTCTGGTTCGAGTCGAAGAAGTTGTACGACAACCAGGTGCCGGGATGGATCGCCGGGTACGCCTCCAACCACAACTACCGCATTGAACCCAAGGCGTCGGCCCTGCTGGCCGAGTTCCTGGGGAGCGACCTTTCGAGAATTGCAAACGAGGTGGAGAAACTGATGGTGGCCATTGGGAAAAAGGGTGAAACCATCACTCCCGAACTGGTAGAGAAACATATTGGCTTCAGCAAGGATTTCAACCAGTTCGAACTGCAGGATGCACTGGGCAAGAGGGATGTGGTCAGGGCCAACCGCATCATCAACTACTTCGCCGAAAATGAACGTAAATACCCCATTCCTCTGACCATTGTTTCGCTCTACTACTTCTTCTCCAAACTACTGCTTTTTCACTACACCAGGGACAAATCGAAACAGAACCTGGCTGCCACCCTGAAGGTCAATCCATTTTTTGTAAAAGATTACGAATCGGCTGCCAAACGCTATTCGGCTGCCAAACTGGTGGAGATCATCTCCCTGCTGCGTCTCTATGATATGCGCTCCAAGGGATACGATGGCAACACCACTCCTGCAAGTGAACTGACCCGCGAACTGGTCTTTAAGATTCTTCACACTTAATCCGCTCTGCCTGTGATTACCCTGATTATTGTGATCATTACCGTAATTACTTCGGTGGCTGCATTCAGACGGAGGGAGCTCTTCTACCGATTTGACCTCTCCCCCGCCCATATTGTGCAACAGAGAGAGTACTACCGGATCTTCACCCACGCCTTCCTGCATGTGGACTATTTTCACCTGGGGATCAATATGCTGGTGCTCTACTCCTTCGGAAGCTATATTGAGCAGATATTTTCCGAACTGGAAGCAGCGGGTGTGATCTTCTCCGGGCCCTTCTTCTACCTCCTGCTCTATGCAACCAGTATCGCCCTGGCTTCCATCACCACCATCATAAGGTACCGGAATGATGAGGGTTACAGTGCCGTGGGAGCCTCCGGGGCCATTTCGGCAATCGTCTTCACCTATATCTTCTTCGCCCCGCTGGAGAAGATATATTTCTTTATGGTGCTCCCCATCCCGGGAATCCTGTTTGGCATTCTCTACCTGGTTTATTCCAGTTACATGAGCAGGCGCAGCAGTGATAACATCAACCACTCTGCCCATTTCTGGGGTGCAGTGGTGGGCTTTGTTTTCCCCATACTCCTGGAACCCTCACTCTTTATGGTATTCCTTCAAAACCTGTTCCAATGATGAAAAAAGCGATCTTCCTGGACCGTGACGGAACCCTGAACGACAACAGCAGGAACTACTATATCTGGCAGAAGGAGAATTTCCGGCTGAATCCGGGAGTGGTTGAAGCACTGAAGGAGCTCCGGTCAAAGGGATACCTGCTGATTGTGATCACCAACCAGGGAGGGATCAGCAGAGGAGCCTGCAGTGCCAAAGATGTGGAGGCGCTGCATGATCATCTCCGTTCCATGCTGGAACAGGAAGGGGTACTCCTGGATGAGATCTACTGCTGCCCGCACCACCATTCGGTGGAGGCTTGTCTCTGCCGGAAGCCGCAGCCCCTGATGATCGAAAAAGCGGTGGCACGGTTCAACATCGATCCGGCATCCTCATGGATGATTGGTGATGCTCAGCGGGATGTGGAAGCGGGGAAAGCAGCCGGTTTGCGGACCATCCTGATTGAATCCAACAGTGATTTGAGGAAAGTGTTAGGGATAGTGGTTAGTTGAGGCCGGGGTCCTAATTGAGGCCGGGGTCCTCCGGAAAGTTGGCCCAGGCGCGGTATTTGTTGTTGTAACTGGCCAGTGTCTTTTTCCAGAATTCAGGGTCCATAGCCTGCATCACCATGCGT
>JAGLTY010000393.1 GCA_023135025.1 Bacteroidales bacterium
GCCTACCATATGGAGAACTATCGCAACCTGGATCATACCACCCGCGAATTCCATGAAATTGAGGAGATATGGAGAGAGGTGGGTGTAGTACCAGAGAAACACATTGCCTTTTACTGCGGAACCGGATGGCGGGGAAGCGAGGCATGGTTGAACGCCTGGTTGATGGGTTGGCCAAGGGTTTCTGTTTTTGACGGTGGTTGGTTTGAGTGGAGCAATGACCCGCTTAATCCCACAGAAACAGGTATTCCTGAACAGGTTTATAACGTTGAAGGATGAATTTTGTAAACGAGGATGTCATAACACTTAGCAGGATTTCGATCACCAACCTCCTGCAGGAAATTGGTCCGGAGGAAGTTCGTACAGAAATTATTGCCGGACTGAATTCAGATCCTAAATACATCTCCAGTAAATATTTTTATAACACTAAAGGGTCGCTTCTGTTTGAAGAGATTACCCGTTTGGAAGAGTATTATCCTACCCGGACCGAAAAAGGTATTCTGAAGCAGATTGCTCCTGGTTTGATGAAGCAATATGGAACGTATGAAATCATTGAACTAGGACCTGGAGATCATTCCAAAATCTCGATTCTGTTGAGTGCTGCAGCGGAGATGAACCTGCCGTCTATGCTCTACCTGCCCCTGGATATCAGTCAGCCGGCCATCAGGAATTCGGCAGAAGAGCTGGTTAGCACTTTCCCCAATCTGAATGTTGAGGGATATGCTGTGGATTTTATCTCTCAGTTTGGACCGGTTCAGCGGGAACGGCCCACCATGATCTGTTTTTTCGGAAGTACCATCGGGAATTTTGAATGGGATGCCTCCCTGGAACTTCTTCAAAACATCAGCAGGCAGATGAAAAAGGGAGATCTGTTGTTACTGGGGATGGACATGGTCAAACCCCAACAGGTACTATATGATGCTTATAACGATGCCGGGGGTGTGACCGAAGCGTTCAATAAAAACATTCTGAACACGGTCAATGAACTGATCCGTTCGGATTTCAAACCAGACGATTTCGACCATCTGGCATTCTATAATGAGAGCAGCTCACGGATTGAAATGCACCTGGTGGCCAACCGCGATCTGACCGTTCATTCGCCACATTTTAGTGAAGATATTCTTTTGAAAGAGGGCGAGGCCATTCACACCGAAAACGCATATAAATACAGTACTGGAAATATCCTGGAGATCGTCAAGGCTACAGGACTACAGCTGAAACATACCCACACCGATGAGAGGGGGTGGTTCGCCGTTACAGAATTCCTAAAATTGTAACAATGCCAGTTATTCAGATCTATTATCATACCACTCAGGCGTTCCAAACCACTCATCCATCTCTTTTTCAAAGGGGACGATGATCTCCTTTGGCTCCAGCCACTCTCCCTGATCTCCAGATTCTGCAATCCAGGTATCCAGTGCTGCCCGGAGCCTGTGTAGCGCTTCGAGGTGCTCGGGATTGTTTGATTCAGCAAGATTATTGATCTCGTGCGGATCGCTCCTGGTATCGTATAACTGTTCATAGGGCAATGGTTCCATTAGCTCGGCTGCAGCACCAGTCAATTGGCCCTGTGCTTGCAATTCGCGCATAAGTGGCTTCACCGCAAAACACTTTTCTTTATAACGGTTGAGTGAGGCAAAACCTTGACCGGGTATGTAGTTTCTCATATAGTGATATCGTTTTTCGCGGACGGAACGGATGCGGTTTACCGTTTCGTCGATTCGATCGCGGGCACTGAAAGCGTAGGTCCGGGGTGGATCGGCATGATCACCCAGGAAGACGCGGCTCTGCATGCTTAAAGGGCGGGGAATTCCAGCAATCTGGAGTGTGGTGGCTGTGATGTCGAGCAGACTGATCATCTCATCATTTACAGTTCCGGGTATATATTGCGGGGGAGCTTCAAAATTCGCGGGCCAATAAATAATCATTGGAACGCGTAGTCCGGTATCCCAGCACCAGTGTATGCCACGTGCATCCAGACGGCCGTTGTCACCAAAAAAGATGATGACCGTATTGTCTGCAAGTCCATCTTGCTGTAACTGTTCAAGAATCCAACCAACACGAATATCCATTCCGGAAATGGAGTTATAGTAGCGGGACAGCTCCTGGCGGGTGATCTCATGATCGGGGTAGTAAGGTGGAGGAATGACGTTTTCGGGGGTGGCGATTTGAGGGTGTTCCCTTTCTCCTACCCACTCAACACGGGGTTTTGATGCGGTCTTCCGGTCATAAATATCATATTCAATTTCGGGGGTATTGATCATTGCAAAAAAGGGCTGATTGGA
>JAGLTY010000394.1 GCA_023135025.1 Bacteroidales bacterium
TCTGCATCGGGTGCATCATTTCAAAACAGTTCCGGTTATATTAGCTTTAGTATCGGGGAGGTAATTACCACTACACTTACCTCTTCATCAGCTATATTAACACAGGGCTTTCATCAGACGAGGTTACGTACAGTTCCCGTTATCAATCAGTCAGCAATCCAGATGTCAGTATTCCCTAACCCGGTCAAAGATCTGCTAATTCTACAGATTGGAGACCCATTGGGCTTCGATTACCTGCTCTATGATGTAAGAGGGGGATTGCTTGAACGGGGTCAGGTTCTTGATGAGCGCACGGAGATTAATTTCAGCGCCCTGGCTCCTGCAGTTTATATTTTGAGAGTAACTAATCACAAAGAAGAAGTAAGATTATTTCAAATCGTAAAATATTAATACTATGAAAAGAAACTATACCTCTATTTCTCGTCTACTGACAGCTGCTTTGATGCTGTTTATGGTATCGGCTCTACTTATAGCTCAGACGCCCACAACCTTTAACTACCAGGCGGTATTACGAAATACCGATGGAAGTACTAAATCAGATGTGAATGTGAACATCGAGCTGGAGATACACCAGGCCACCGAAACCGGCATCATCGTCTACTCTGAAATCCATAGTACCACCACCAGCGATTTTGGGATGATAAATCTCGAGATTGGTTCTGTGAGCCCAGCCTCGTTTGCAACCATCGACTGGTCAGCGGGGCCCTATTTTGTGGAGGTAAGCGTTGATGGACTCTCTATGGGGACCTCTGAATTACTGACAGTGCCCTATGCTCTTTATGCCGTTAACGGTGTTCCAGGTCCTCAGGGTGATCCGGGCCCCCAGGGAATCCAGGGAATCCAGGGAATCCAGGGAGATCAGGGTCCTCAGGGTGATCCAGGCCCTCAGGGAATCCAGGGAATCCAGGGAGAGATCGGTCCCGAAGGCCCTCCGGGAGTTATTGAAGCCAATTCGGTTGGGTCAGCGCATGTGATTGACAATTCCTTAACAGTTGATGATCTGGCACCGAATTCAGTTGGAGCCAGTGAGATTGCTGGTGATGCAGTTGGAACTGATGAGATAGCTGATGGTTCAGTAACTGCCGCAAAATTAGTAGATGGGTCTGGTTCCGGCCTTGATGCCGATTTACTGGATGGCCAAGATGGGAGCTATTACAGGAATGCTACCAATATAAATGCGGGGACTTTGGGCACTGGACGCTTTTCTGCTTACAGTGACCTGAGTGCTGAGGGACGTTTGGACAATAATGCAAGTGCTGACCTCCTTACCAGAAGCCAGGCAGACGGCAGGTATTTGACTCCAAGGATTGCTTTCTATGCTTACAACTCAGCACCTGATGCTATTGCTTCTACAGGTTGGCACCCCGTTGAATTTAATACAGAAATATTTGATGACGGCGGTAATTATGACAATGTTAATGACCAGTTTATTGCACCAGTTAATGGTGTTTATCATTTTACGGCCAAAGTTGCAGCCTATAATATTAATACAGTTGGAAGTGTAATTTTGGGTTTCAGTGTAAATGGAAGTAACGTAAAATTACAACTTCATTATTATTCAACAACTGTTTCACATGAGGTAACACATAATGGATCATTTACCTATAGACTCAACGTTGGAGATATTGTCATCATAAGGCTTTATTCTGGCACGGATGCCGCTTATTCAATAGCTGGTGGTGAGTACAATACTACATTTTGTGGTCATATAGTTTATGCATATTGAAATGGTCAGATGCGATTAACAAAATAGGTCCATTAGATAGCTCTTCACCAGCTGATTATAATGATCCAGTTCATGCGATTGAGCAGGTAACTGCAGGGACAATAAGGTTTAATGCAGTAGCGGACTCATGGACAGGCCGGGATTCTGGCCTGTGTAACGTATTCCCAAAAAGCCTTATTGCTATTTTCATACCCAAGCGGTACTGATACTGAATTACATATAAGAAGCTCCTCCGGAAAGGTGGAGTTTCTTTTATGAGTGCAGGAAACCGCCAGCATTATTGTTTGATAATGTCTCCCTGGTCGGGCAGGTATTTTTCAAGGAGAAACTCCTTACCGTCGAAGACGCCGTAGGTGAAGTTGCCGATCCAGTCGCCCAGGCAGATCACCCGGCTGTTTTCGGCGATACGGATATCATAGGGGATATGACGGTGACCGAATATAAAGTATTCAATGTCGGGGTGCTTTTCAAGCTCTTTTCTGGCAAACTGGAGCTGGTGTTCACTGTCGACTCCCTTGAATGATCCGAGCGCCCCGTGTTTCATGCGGCTC
>JAGLTY010000395.1 GCA_023135025.1 Bacteroidales bacterium
TCGCAAACTTTTACCTGTACCAATACCTGAATCGTCGGTTCTTAAGGTTATCGATCTGCTGGCGATCTTTCGGAGAGGAGATGCTTTTCTGTTGCTGCGACTGTACAATCCGCTCCTCCAGGTCGCAAAGCTGTATGCCACTGGCCCTTCTGACCGAATCGGAACCATAGCGCCTGCGCAGTTTGTCCAGTGATAGGTAGAGATGCACCATCTCCGGGGTCTCTTCGAACAGGTTCAGCTGCTGAACACCCCGGACCAGCCCGGAGAGGCGGACCCCCAGCAGGCGGATCAGCATGCGCCGCTGATAAAGACGCTCGAACAACTCTCTGGCAAGGGGCATCAGCACATGATCGAAAGAGGTGTATGAGATCCGCTTCTGAAGGGTATGGGTGTCAAAATTTGAATAACGGATCTTAACTGTCACAATGGAGGTAAGTTTCTCCTCTTTGCGTAGCTGGAAAGCCAGCTTCTCCACCATGGAGGTGAGCAGATCGTGCAGCCCCGCCATATCCATGGTATCCCGCTGGAAGGTTCTTTCGCTACCGATCGATTTTCGTTCAGAGTACTGGACCACGGGAGTATGGTCAATACCATTGGCCTTCTTCCAGATCACCAGGCCATTCTTCCCCAGCAGGCTCTCCATCATCTCCATGGGAATCTGCCCCAGAGTGCCGATGGTGGCAATGCCCATGGAGCGCAGCAGGTGGAAGGTGCGATTCCCGATCATGGGAATCTTCCGAATGGAAAGAGGGGAGAGGAAACCCCTCTCATGACCACCGGGAATCTCAATCTCCCCGTTGGGTTTAGCCTCGCCGGTGGCAATCTTTGAAACCGTTTTGTTCGCCGAAAGTCCGCAGGAGATGGGCAGACCTGTCTCTTTGATAATACGTTGCCTCAGTTCATGGGTCCACTGCATACATCCAAAAAAGCGATCCATCCCGGTAATATCCAGGTAGTGTTCATCAATGGATGCTTTCTCATACATGGGGGCCTCTTCTGCGATAATCTCGGTAACCATTCTTGAGTGTCGGCTGTAAGCATCCATATCCCCCCTGATCACAATGGCTTCGTTGCAAAGTGAGCGTGCCATCTTCATGGGCATGGCCGAATGCACCCCGAACTGCCTGGCTTCATAACTGCAACTCGACACCACACCCCGGTCCGACATCCCTCCAATGATCACGGGCTTTCCTTTAAGCCCGCTGTTCATCAACCGCTCTACAGATACAAAAAATGTATCCAGATCCATATGCACTACACTTCGTGTTATGCTCATTCACTTTTTTTTCTTATCTTTGATTAGTATATAATCAATATTGTGATTACAATATAATCATATGAGCTGTTTTATGCAACCTTAAATACTGTTTTAACATGTATTTTGATTCAAATATTAAACTATTGAGGAAGCGTAAAAACCTCACACAGGATGGGGTGGCTGCGCTGCTCAAAATGAAGCGCTCCACGTTAAGTGGTTATGAAAACAGGGTGGCACAGCCCGGCCTGGATATACTCCTTCTCTTTTCGGGTTATTATAATATTGCCATAGATACTCTGCTGAAAGTTGATTTATCGAAGTTAAGTGAGACCCAGTTGCGGCAGCTGGAACACGGGGAAGATGTGTTTCTCAGGGGTGGAAACCTGCGGGTGCTGGCCTCCACGGTAAATGCCGATAACCAGGAGAACATTGAACTGGTGCCTGTAAAGGCCCAGGCAGGGTACACCAATGGGTTTGCCGATCCTGACTACATCAGTGAACTACAGGTGTTCCAGCTTCCTTTTCTCTCTGGAGAGAAAAAATACAGAACCTTTCAACTTCAGGGCGACTCCATGCTCCCCATTCCAGAGAAGGCCTGGGTGACCGGGGAGTATGTAGTGGACTGGAAAGAGCTGAAGACCGGGGAAGCATGTGTGGTTCTGACCATGGATGACGGCATTGTTTTTAAAATTATTGAAAACAGGATAGAGAAGGATGGTAAGGTGATTCTCTACTCTCTGAATCCGCTTTATGAACCGTATGAGATCAATGTAAGCGGGATCAGGGAGATCTGGAAGTTCATTCATTTTATCAGTCACGAAATCCCTGAACCGATGATACCGGAAAATCAGCTGGTTCGCACAGTGGCCGGTCTGAAACATGATATGGAGCGTATGAAGCTGATCAATTCAAACCAAAATCATCACCCAGAAGGGCCTCCTGCTTCCTGATCATACTAAGGTAACGAAGCTGTCCTGCCAGGAAACCCTCTCTCTGTTCTGCACCTGGCATGCATA
>JAGLTY010000396.1 GCA_023135025.1 Bacteroidales bacterium
GTGATATACTAATGATCGAGGTAATGTAGGAGCTACGGATTCTCCGGGAATATGTCCTGTTTTCCTTCTTTGACATGCCTGAAAAAATGGCTGTCGCAAAGATAGGAATTTAATCGAGGATTTTGGTCCACCCGAAGGAATCCTCCAGATCGCCGTACTGGATTCCAAGGAGGGTCTCGTAGAGTTTGGTGGATACCGGTCCTGGAGTGATCCCATTCCCGAATGAATAGGTTATCCCTTTCTCTACATCTGCCACCTTTCCAATGGGCGAAATGACTGCTGCTGTACCACATGCTCCAACCTCTTCGAATGTGGCAAGTTCTTCAACAGGTATGGGGCGTACTTCCACTTTCATATCCATCTGTTCAGCCAACGCCTGAAGGCTTCGGTTGGTGATGGAGGGAAGGATGGAGTCTGATTTGGGGGTGATGTAGGTGTTATCTTTGATCCCAAAGAAATTGGCCGGACCGCACTCATCGATGTACTTCTTCTCTTTGGCATCGAGGTATAAAGCAGTGGCAAAGCCACCCTGATGTGCCTCTGCAATGGAACCCATGCTGGCTGCATAGTTTCCTCCAACTTTCAGATGGCCTGTACCAAGTGGCGCAGCCCTGTCATGATCTCTGCAGATCATCACATCCACCGGTTTAAATCCGGCCTTGAAATAGGGTCCTACCGGCATTACAAATATCAGGAAGGTATACTCTGCCGAGGGTTTTACACCCACTTCCGGACCGGTTCCGATCAGAAGGGGGCGGATATAGAGGGATGCACCTGTACCATAGGGAGGTACAAACCGCTTATTTAACATCACCACTTTCTCCACCGCTTTCATAAACAGCTCAACCGGTACTTGGGCCAGGTGAATTCCTTTGGCCGAATCGATCATTCTTTTAGCATTCTCTTTATGCCGAAACAGCCTGATGCGTCCATCCTTACCAGTAAAGGCTTTCAGTCCTTCGAACGACTCCTGACCGTAATGCAGACATGTAGCTCCAATATGAATGGGAAGATATTCGTCCGAGGAGACTTCCAGTTCGCCCCATTTTCCGTCTTTGAAGAGACATCTCACATTATAATCGGTCTTCATTATCCCGAAACCAAGATTTTTCCAGTCAAGTTCCATGTTGATACCAGTTAGAGGTTATTGTAAGAGATCAAAAGTAATCAAACTAACCCGCTGCAACAATAAAGAAATGATGTTTTAAAATGATGTTTTATATCCATCTCTCCTGATCCAGGGTGGACATTTGATCGCTTCCCGATACCTCTCGCAGTCGTTTGGCTGCCACTGTATAGAATTGAAAATCAAACAACAGTTCCTGTTGCTGTTTCTTGAACTGTTGTCCATTGATTTTTGAGCCGGCCTTTTTTAACTCCTGGAACAACAGTTTAATCTGATCGGTGTAATCGGGCCGGCCAATAAACTCCATTCTGGCATCGATCAGGATCTTTTCCAGGCGGTTATTGGGGTTAAAAGGCTTCTTGGTGGCCAGTATCAGGTTGCAGATCTGGTCAATCTGATTTTCAGAATATTTAAAATCGGGGAGGATCTCCCTGCTGATTACCGAGGAACGGTTCTCGAAGTTTTGATAATTCTGGGTGAGTCCGGTAAAGAGCATCAGGGCGGCGGTCCTCACCAGAAGCCGGTCCTCCTGTTCAATCTCCTCTGAACGACATAGCAGGAACGATTGGTTATACACCTTCCTGGCGTACTCCAGCCTGTGAAAGTGAAGTGATTCAGGCAACGTATTCAAAATGTTTTCGAATACTTTCTCTTCGAGGTCGCCCATCCTGAGAAGCTGAAGTTTGGTGAAGAATCGTTTGTTGGGGATTCCTTTCAGGTCGACCGATAACTCAGGACGCAGTCCGTTCACATAATACATATCAATGTTCCCTTTGTACTTAACCGGAAGCTTACCCCTGTACTCACAAAGGAAATACTCTTTAACCATGCCATATGTGATTCCGGAGATATTTATTTTTCCAGGAGTGCCTGAAGATTCCATCCGAGAGGCGGTATTTACAGTATCGCCCCAGATGTCGTAGGAGATCTTTTTATGACCCACCACTCCTGCAATAACCGGTCCGGTATGAATCCCGATTCTCAGGTCCCAGATTTCAGCCCTGGACGATTTCAGTTGTTGCATATAGGACTGCATCTCCAGGGCAGCCAGCACCACCTCTACCGGATTTGTACTGTTTTTAAGGGGAATACCACCGGCAGCCATATATGCATCACCAATGGTCTTGATCTTTT
>JAGLTY010000397.1 GCA_023135025.1 Bacteroidales bacterium
CGTGCCGGTTCGATCCCGGCCCTGGGCACAATCCTCAAACCAGATGTCAGAGTATACCACAACCACTGGAGAGAAACAGCTGGCCATAGACAAACGCTATTTGAAGATGGCCAGAATCTGGGCATCCAACTCCTATTGTATTCGAAAGCAGGTGGGAGCACTCCTGGTAAAAGACAAGATGATCATCTCGGACGGGTACAATGGTACACCTTCGGGGTTTGAAAATGAGTGTGAGGATGATCATGACACAACCAAATCCTATGTACTGCATGCCGAGGCCAACGCCATAACAAAGGTGGCCAAGTCTAACAACAGCAGTGAGGGGTCGACACTTTATATCACCACATCGCCTTGCATGGAGTGTTCAAAGCTGATTATCCAGTCGGGAATCATCAGGGTGGTATACCAGGAAAAATACAGGATCACCGATGGTCTGGATCTACTGGAGAGAGCAGAAGTAGAGCTGGTTCATCTGCCGGAAATTGAAGATTAAACTACTAGCATATTTGAAAGGGAAGGGATCATGAGGAACAGGAGAGACAGGCTGATTATTTTTATACCATTGATTGTGAGTATGGCTCTGATTATCGGGATCCTGCTGGGCAACTGGATAACCGGTATCCGTATCAGGGGCATTGTTTCAGACGAAATCAGCAATCAGAGATTTTCTATCCGCCCCGGCAGCAACCTGGGATCGGGTTTTTCCCTGACTCCAAAAGGGAACAAAATCTCATCGGCCCTCCAGTATATCCTCAATGAATACGTAGATACCGTCAGCCTGAACAACCTGAACGAATCGGTAATGCCTGCACTGGTAGACAACCTCGATCCGCACTCCATCTATATTCCTGCCAGCGATTTTCAAAGGTTTTCTGAACCCCTTATGGGAAACTTCAGCGGAATTGGAGTCTCCTTCAATATGACAGATGACACTGTGGCTATTATCAATACCATTCCAAACGGTCCGTCCGAAATGGTTGGAATCATGGCGGGAGACAGGATCATCATGGTTGATGATTCAGTGGTGGCCGGGGTCAATATGCCCAGCGACGATATCGTTAAGATGCTAAAGGGGCCTAAAAATACCGTGGTGAAGGTCACTGTACACAGAAGGGGTGAAAAGGCACCGCTCGATTTTGAAATCACCCGCGATGATATCCCCATCTACAGTGTGGATGTGGCCTACAAGGTGAATGAAAATACCGGGTATATCAAGATCAGTCAGTTTGCACAGACCACCTACCATGAATTTATGCAGGCCATTGAAAGGCTTAAATCCCAGGGTGTTGAGAAGCTGATTATTGACCTCCGCAGAAACGGAGGCGGAATCATGGAGGCCGCTACCATGATCGCAGACCAGTTCCTGGAAGAGGGACAACTGATTGTCTATACAGAAGGACGCACAAGGCCGCGGGAAAATGATTATGCCACTTCCAGGGGAATTCTCAAGAACGACAAGGTGGTGGTTCTGATGGATGAGTCCAGTGCTTCGGCCAGTGAGATCCTTGCAGGTGCCATCCAGGATAACGACAGGGGCCTGGTTATCGGACGCCGATCGTTTGGAAAAGGTCTGGTGCAGGAGGAGATGCGGTTTGCAGACGGCTCAGCCCTCCGCCTCACGGTGGCCCGTTATTACACCCCAACCGGCAGGAGCATACAGCGCTCCTATGAAAACGGCAAAGAGGACTACTATCACGATTTTTCCGAACGTTGGACGCGTGGTGAGCTTGAGCACGAGGACAGCATTAAATTTGATGATTCACAGAAGTTTGTTACCCCGGGTGGCAAGATTGTATATGGTGGCGGAGGGATCATGCCGGATGTATTTGTCCCGGTTGACACTTCCGGAGCGTCAGAATACTATAACAGGGTACGAAGTCTCGGTCTGATGTACAGGTTTGCCTTCTTCTATACAGATATACACAGGGCTTCCCTCGATCAGTTCACCACTGCAGAGGATATTGAAGGGTACCTGGACGACCAGGATCTGTTACCGCAGTTTATCAATTATGCCGGTGAAAAAGGGGTTCAACCCGATTATGATGATATCAGAACTTCCAGGCTGGTTCTTCAGAAGACCATCAAGGCTTATGTGGCCAGAAACATCATCGACAACGATGGATTCTATCCCATCATCGCGGATATTGATCAAACCCTGAGGGTAGCCATCGATACCATTGCCACCCTCTGATTTCTGTCTGTTTAAACCTTT
>JAGLTY010000398.1 GCA_023135025.1 Bacteroidales bacterium
TGCAGAAGCCAAGTGCAGAGACAAACAGCACCAGCACCATCAGCTGGAGGATCATTTTCATGACCGGGAAACTGAGCAGGGCGTAGTAGGCCAGTCCCGCGAAAGGGAAGAGTAGCAGGAACACCAGCAAGAGAATCATCAGGTATCGGACCAGCCACACCTTGTAGCGGTAATCGGGAATTCCAAAGATAATCTCCAGCGTGCGCTGATCGGCATCGCTCTGGATCCCGAATACAGATGGAAAAAAGACCAGGAGGATGGCCGGAAATGCCAGCAGACCATATATTTCATCAATATACATATCACTGCTTTCCAGGGCGATAATGGTGCCAAACACCAGGAAGAAGATAAAAGCTGCCAGAATAAAATAGATGAATTTTCCTCCAAAGATGATCTTCATATTGTACCTGGCCAGGCTTACTATATTTTGTATGGGGGATCTGAACGATGACATAGGATTACACTTTTTCCTGTTTCTCTTTATCACTCCGGAGCAGCCAGAGGTAGGCGTCCTCCAGGAGCGGTGACTCTTCTACTGAATCTTCAAAGGGCTTCTCTGCGGTGATGGCTCTGAACCTGATACTGCTACCATCCCTCATATGGTGCACCACCAGCATATCCCGGGTCTCCTTTTCAAATTGTTCCGCGGGTAGTAAAGATTTCCATACCCTGCCCCGGGCGATCTCTGTCATTTCGGACGGGGTGCCGTTAAAGAGCACCTCTCCCCTGTTGATCACCGCCATGGTGTTACATGAGCTTGAAATATCCTCAATAATATGGGTGGAAAAGATCACTACGCGGGTGGCACTCAGCTCCACAAGCAGGTTCCGGAAACGGATTCGTTCCCTGGGATCCAGCCCGGCGGTGGGTTCATCC
Source organism: Bacteroidales bacterium (assembly GCA_023135025.1). Classification (GTDB taxonomy): domain Bacteria; phylum Bacteroidota; class Bacteroidia; order Bacteroidales. The sequence goes on from JAGLTY010000398.1 coordinate 877, forward strand.
ACCACCAGGATACGTGGCAGGTGCAGCAACACCTGGGCAATACCAATTCTTTGTTTCATCCCCCCCGAATAGGCCCCGATCTTTTTCTTGCGTTGATCCCACATATGGACCGAATCGAGCACCTCCCGGATTCGTTTGCTTCGTTCCTCCGGGTTTGTAATCCCCTTCAAAACAGCCAGGTAGTCCAGAAAGGCATAGGCCGACATATTCTCATACATGCCAAACTCCTGGGGCAGGTAGCCGATGAGTCCCTGCAGCTCTTCCCTTTTCTCCTGGGTATCGATCCCGTTGATCCAGATCTTTCCATAGCTCTGTTCCAGGATGCCGCAGATAATACGGATCATGGTCGATTTCCCGGCACCATTGGGCCCCAGCAGTCCGAACATCCCCGTTCCGATCTCCAGCGAAACACCTTTGAGCGCCTTGAATTGTTCAGGTCCCTTCCCGAGTCCCGGCAATACCGATACAAACCAGAAGAACCAGTGAAACAGTGGGCGTACCTGCTTCAGTTCAAAATCCTTCCGCTTCACTTTCATGGAAACTTTTCCCATGGCAATCACCAGGTACCACAACAGACCGGCAACAATGCTTGAGGCAACGTTATCCCATCGAAGCTGGAAAATGACCAGTACAGCAAGCGGCGCCCCATACATGACAACGGTGTTGATGAGCCGCATCCACCGGTTGCCGGTATGCCTGCTGAAGTCACCCAGGATAGCCACCAGGTAGTAGTATGCCACGGCTGAGGAGACCAGCTGCCAGAATCCGCTTACCAGATAGAACCAGGAGAAATAGACCAGGAAACCAAGCAAGGGAAGCTGCCAGATTAACGCCTCCAGCCTTGGTTTGAGTGCACGATCAGCCATCCTGGCCACCCTGGCCAGTTTTCCACCGGCCTTGAATTCCCTTACAATTCTGGACTCCCGCCCATATATCTTAACCAGGTTGGAGACCTGGATATGAATGTTGCTCTTTTCATCAATAATATGTTCCGAAGCTTTTCGCAGGCTGTTGGAGATAAACCACCAGGCCACTGGAATTCCAACAATTACAAGGAGTCCGGCTGCCATCTTCCAGACAAATGACTCCAGGAAGAACACCACCAGGAGCATTCCGGCCACCTCCAGTATCAACAGGGCCAGTTTAACCACCGGGCTCAGGCCCCTGATCCACTCCAGTGCCTGTTCGATGCCGTTATAGAGCATGGGAATATAGACCAGGGTTAGCAGTGTACTGAGACTCAATCCCCCGATCACCGTAATGGCAAATGGAGGTCCGATGGCCTTCACATATTCTGCATTACCCATGGCCAGGGGAATCATGGCCGCGCGAGT
>JAGLTY010000399.1 GCA_023135025.1 Bacteroidales bacterium
GGTTTGACAGAAACACTGGAGATCAGATGTGGTGCATTTGTATCGCTCTATGTGGATCACCATCTCAGGGGATGTATTGGAACGTTTTCTGAAGAAGAGCCTCTATATAAAAATGTGACAAAGATGGCTGTTTCTGCAGCTATCGATGATTCAAGATTTACCTCCATTCATCCTGATGAACTCTCCCGGCTCGAACTTGAGATCAGCATCCTGACTCCTCGCCAGAGAATCTATGATCCTTCAGAAATTGTTATTGGGAAACATGGCATTTACATAAAGCATGGAGCCAACAGGGGTACCCTGCTGCCTCAGGTGGCTGTCAAGCAGGATTGGTCCATTAAAGAATTTCTGGGTAATTGTTCCAAGTATAAGGCCGGAATTGGTTGGGATGGATGGAAAGCAGCCGAACTTTATACCTACGAAGCCATTATATTCAAATCTGACAGGTCTTACTCATAACTGTTAAGAATCTTTAAAAAAGAGACCATCTGAATACTTTATTTGTAATTACGAAAAACTTCGTATATATTTGCTACGAAACATTTCGTATAATACAATGAAACCTACAGACAGTGAAATGGAGATCCTCCAGCTGCTCTGGGAACATGGTCCCCTGACGGTAAGAGAATTAAATGATAAGCTCAATCAACAGCGAAGGGTGGGTTATACCACTTCGTTAAAGATGATGCAGATCATGACCGAAAAAGGGTTGCTTACACGGGATACCGCTCTTCGTTCTCATATCTATGCTCCTGCCCTACGGTCGGAAGATGTACAATCGAATATCCTGGATCATGTATTGAAAACTGTTTTCATGGGTGATCGGTCAAGACTTGTAATGCAGGCACTGGGCAATCACAAAGTTACCACTGAGGAGTTATCAGAGCTCAAAGCACTTATTCAAAAAATGGAGGAGAAATAAAATGGACCTTGTTGATGGTACCGGTATATGGATGGTAGCAATGGGGAAAACCATTATGCACAGTTTATGGATCGGACTGCTGATCCTTGCCCTGCTTCGGGTAGCCCTGCTCCATATTCCACTGGAATTTTCCAACCTGCGTTACAGGATCTCCGTTTCAGCCTTGCTCCTTCTGCTTTGTTCGGTTATTGTAGCGTTTATCGTGCTGTATGAACCCATAGCACCCATTCAGGAGTCACTTGTCTCTCAGGGTTTAATCCCTCCTATTTCCTGGAACCTTCTGGTTGAGGCCAATGGTCATCCAGGAATCTATATCCACCACATATTTATCATTTTTGGATACCTTTATATTGCTGGTGCCCTTGCCATGCTGTTCCGTTCCGCTGCTTCACTGGGGTATGTCAGGAGGATGCGAAACAGTGGAGCCCGGATTGGTCCGGAGTGGCAGGACCGGTTTTCGCGGATCAGCCTATCGATGGGTATCAGGCGTCCCGTTGACCTCCTCGAGTCTGCCAGAATAAAGGGTCCTCTGCTTGTTGGTTTTCTAAAACCGGCAGTTATTGTACCTGCGGGAATGATCACAAACCTTCCTGTCAGTCAGATCGAGACCATACTAATGCATGAGCTTTATCATCTGAAAAGGAGGGACTACCTGGTCAATATCATGCAACTTTTTATTGAAGGAGTACTCTTTTATCATCCGGCCGTATGGATCATATCGGGAATCGTACGGAACGAGAGAGAACATTGCTGTGACGACGGGGTAATACATAAGACCGATAATCCGGTGAATTATGCTAAAGCCTTAATTCATATAGCAGAACAACAGCAGTATACCCGACTGGTTCCGGGGGCGGTCGGCACAACGAAACATCATTTAAAATTCCGGATCAATAGAATCTTAAACAGAAATACCATGAAAACAAATATGCGTGACAGAGTAATATCCCTCGCCCTTCTGGCGGGAAGTGTTATTATATTACTGACAGTAAGCGGTTTCAGCGCGGGGCCCTCATTTGTCAGGTCCAACAACATGAAGAGTGAGATGATTACCATACCGGTTGAACAGGCGGTGATAACAGTTGCCGATACTATTCCCCAGAAAACCCAGGAAGCAGAGAAGGAGGAGGCTCTGGAGGAGCTAGAAGCTGCCCACGCGGAAGCGTTGAAGGAGATTGAGGAGATTGACTGGGAGGAGATAAAGGAGGAGATGGAAGCTGCCCGTCTGGAAGCCCTTGAAGAGATTGAGGAGATTGACTGGGAGGAGATAAAGGAGGAGATGGA
>JAGLTY010000004.1 GCA_023135025.1 Bacteroidales bacterium
TTCTCATTCAGCCCTGTGGAGTAGCTGACAACATACTTCATGTACTTATCATTTCCCATCATGGCACTCACGCGTCCGCCAGCAACCATATCGGTCGCCTTGGTAATCACGTTGATGGTAGCACCCACTGACGAGATGGCCAGCTTGGATGATCCGAGTCCCCTCTGAATCTGAACTGCAGTAGCAATCTCGGAGAGTCCCTGCCAGTTGGACCAGTAGACCTTACCATCTTCCATACCGTTTACAGGTTGACCGTTAAAAAGCAGTGCAAGGTTCTCCTGTGAAAAACCCCTGATATTGATACGTGAGTCTCCATAGCCGCCTGCCTGGCTGGCTACATAAACCGAAGGGGTGTTTTTCATGATATCGGGAAATTCCTGGTTCCCTGTTTTAGCAATAATTTCGGGAAGCTTGATGGTGGAAACAGCCACCGGTGTCTCCCGGTCCTTTGCCACGTCAATCACTCCAAAACCAGTAACCACTACCTCGTCCATAGAGGTTGCATCAATAACAAGGGTAACCTCCCCTATGCCTGTAGCCGTTGTAAGGTTAAAAGCGAGGGTCTGTGATTTATACCCCATGAATGAGATCACAATTTCACCGCTCTGGGCAGTAGTATTCAGCTCAAAGGTACCCTCCGAATTGGTAATGGTACCATTGGTGGTTCCTGCTTCAATGATATTTGCACCGGGCAGGGGCCCTCCCGATTCTTCCTCTAATACAGTTCCCCTAAGTACCCCCTGACCCATTACAGCCATGGACATCGCCACAACTGCCAGTGAGAGTACCAATCTTTTCATTTTTTTCATAGACTTTAATTTTAAATATTGAATGCAAATTTATGTGATTACATGTATGTTCACATTAAATAACTATCAAATAAACGTTAAGAAAAAGTTGAGATTTTTCATTGTTGTTTAGTACCCCGAAAATAGAAAGAAATAGCTGCACCAAACGATACTTTAGAGCAGTTTCGTTTCGGTTTTTATACACACTTTTTCAAGCATTCCCGATGTGGCTCCAACCCGCTCAGACACGAAGTTTGCGGCGATCCGGGATGTGGTTTTCAACAGGTCTGGATTTTCCAATTGTTGACGAACGGTGAATAACAGCTCTGTTTCACTCCCGATGGGGAAGGCAGCGCCAAGGGAGGTGAGTTCAACCGCTTCGGAAAATCTTCTGTATTCCGGTCCGAATATCACAGGCAGGCCGTAGGTGGCAGCTTCCAGAATATTGTGAATGCCCTTGCCAAAACCACCCCCGATATAGGCCATGGCACCATACCTGTAAAGGTATGAGAGCTTGCCAATGATATTCACCAGGATCACCCTGGTTCCGTCGGGAATCTCCTCTTCCATCTCTGTATAGAGTACGCTGCCGGGAAAACGCTCCTGCAGACTGCGAATATGGCTCTCCGACAGCTCATGGGGGGCAATAATCCACTTCACCTCTTCGGGCAGCTCCCTGAATGCATGTGCCAGGAGCTGTTCGTCCTTTTCCCAGGTGCTGCCTGCAACGATTACTGTTGAATCCTTCCCAAATCTTTCAAGCGCAGGGTGACTGAACTGGTTTTGCAAGAGATCATGCACACGGTCAAAACGGGTATCACCTGCCACAGTTACACGGTGGAAACCTATTCCGGAGAGCAGCTCTTTCGAATCTCTGTTCTGTACGAAAATGTGGGTAAAGAAATCCAGGAATCGCCGGTACCACCTTCCATACCATCTGAAAAAAAGCTGGTCGGAACGAAAATTCCCGGAGGCCAGGTAAAGCGGAACCTCCTCTGCTCTTAACTGCTGCAGAAAGTGATACCAGAACTCATACTTGATAAAAAAAGCCATCTCCAGGGTAAGCAAATCGAGCATCTTTTTTGCATTGCGCCTGGTATCGAGGGGCAGGTACATCACATAATCGGCCCCCGTATAATCCTTTCGTTTCTCATAGCCCGAGGGTGAAAAAAAGGTAAGCAGGATCCTATGGGAAGGGCGACGCTCCCGGATCGCTTCAATAACCGGCCGTCCCTGCTCAAACTCTCCCAGCGAAGCGCAGTGGAACCAGATCACCTTTTCGTCCCGGTCAATAGCATCTTTTAATTTTTCATACCAGCCCCTTCTACCCTCCAGCCATAATTTAGCTTTCCGGTTCCAGGGCGAGATGATCATTGCCATCAGCCAATAGATCCGGATCCCTATATTATAGAGTAGAGTCATGAGGTATGGTTATGATTGTTTTCTTGTATAAAGGCTCACCAGCCAAACGGCAAGAAAAGCTACCACCCAGGAGACAAACCGGACACTGATCACCGTATCGAGCATGGACAGTTCGGACCAGACCACGGTGGTCACAAACCCGGTAACCAGTCCGGCAATGGTGCCCTGCCAGGTCACTTTTTTCCACGTTAGCATCAGCAGGATCAGGGGACCGAAGGAGGATCCCAGTCCAGCCCAGGCATAGGAGACCATGGAGAATATTAGCTTGTCGGAGGTAAGGGCAATCACAAAGCCTGTCAGCCCCACTGCAATGGTAATCCAACGGCTGCCTTTCAACAGAGCTTTATCGCCCACATCCCAGCCAAGGGTCCGGTGAAAAAGATCTTCTATGATGGAGGAGCTGATCACCAATAGCTGACTGTCGGCGGTTGACATCATGGCTGCAATGGCCCCGCTCACAAAGATTCCGGCCAGCCATGCAGGTAGCAACTCATTGGCCAGGTGGGGCATCACCTTCTCAATATCGTCAAACATCCCCTGCTCATAGAGTCCCGCCCCAATAATGCCAATAAGAAGCGCTCCGGAAAAAGCGGGAATCACCCAGGCAATGGCGATGCGTCTGGAGATCTTAATCTGCTCAGCTTTTCTGATGGCCATAAACCTGGTCAGCAGGTGTGGTTGGCCCATATATCCCAATGCCCAGCTCAGTCCGCTAATGATCATAGCGGCGGCCGCCCAACCTGTTTTACCCCCGGTCCACGAAAGAAGGGAATGCCCCTCACGGGCTACCAGCTCAGCAAGTGGTTGTGTCCCCTGATGAATCTCCTTCAGCTCCGCCAATCCAACCAACGGTAGCACCACCAGCGTACCGATCATAATGATTCCCTGAACCATATCGGTCCATGCCACTGCAAAGAACCCTCCCATCATGGTATAGAAAATGATGACCACTGCCCCGATGATCATCCCGGTTGACTGATCCAGTCCAAAGGTTACATTTAGGATTTTTCCCGCTCCGTTAAACTGGGCCGAGAGGTAAAAAATAAAGAAAAAGATAATGATAAAAGTGGCCAGCACACGAATGGCCGGTTGCCCCTTCTCAAACCTGGCTGCCAGGAAAGTGGGTAGTGTTATGGCACCCAACCGCTCTGTCTCCTCACGCAGAGCCCTTGCAATAAAAAACCAGTAAAAAATGATTCCCGATACACATCCCAGCGCAGTCCAGAACTCCATCAGTCCGGAAGCAAAAGCTGCACCGGGCAGACCAAGCAACAACCAGGCGCTTTCGCCCGATGCTCGTTCAGAAAATGCAACCACCCAGGGATTCAGTTTCCTGCCTGCAATAAAAAAGTCTTTATGCGATTTGTTGATGTTGTAGGTGATGAATCCAACAACGAGGATCAACACCAGGTAAAAGATAAAACCTATGAGGGCAAAATTCATGTCCTAATATAGAAAAAACATGGGAGATCAATCGGGAAATTCCGTGGATCCATTGGGCTGGTATGTATATTCCAAAAGCGCCTCACTGTATTTGTTGCCTTGGTCCCCTTCAAGGGAGGCGACCTCTTTCACCAGCATCTTCACATAATTACCGGCTGAAGTCTTCTGTACCCACACCTGGAATGCCTCTACGGTATCGCTGAGGGTTACAAACTGCAACTGCTCCTCTACCTCTCGGTATCCGTTGTAAAAACTGCGGGCATCGTCCAGTGTCTCAAATTCACCCGCCAATGCAAATCCATTCTTCTGGCCGGGTATATTGAAACCCGGCAGTTCAATGGTCCCCTCTCCTTCCAGCACCCTGTACCCTTCATTGATGATATCGGGAAGAGGGTCCTTTTCATATGGAAATCTATAAAACTCATTATCTTCAAATGAGTATCCGAGCTGGTAATATGTAACATTACCAAGAAATCTCTCAGAACTCAGAAGGAACTCTCCAGTTCTGTCAGGTCCTCTAAACATCTTACATCCTGCCGACGCCAGGATCAGGACCACCAACACCACATATCTGTAAATCATCTTTTCCTTTATTAATTTCTTCTAAAAAGCCGCCATCAAAAGATCAATGTCCTTGGAGGGAATCCCGAGCTGCTGACCGATGGTTTCATTGGTCAATATACCATTATAGATATATACACCGTGCCTGAGACCCACATTCTCTTTCAGATGCCTTCCAAAGGTACTCAGCTCACCGAGCCCCAGAATCAGGGGCGCAAAGACATTACTGACTGCAATGGAGGCGGTACGGGCCACCCTGGAAGGAATATTGGGAACGCAGTAGTGAATTACACCGTGCTTTGTAAAAACCGGATCAACCTGTGTCCGGAGTTCAGAAGTTTCAATAGATCCCCCACGGTCGATACTGATATCGATGATTACCGATCCCTTCTTCATCTCCTTCACCATCTCCTCAGTGATAAAATATTCAGGCTGCTCCTCTTCCATTCGGATGGCACCAATCACCACATCGGCAGACCTTAGTGCTTTTAGAATTACTTTAGGATGAAAAATGGAGGTGGGAACCATATGACCCACGGCTGCTTGCAACCTGCGCAAACGATGCAGAGAGTGATCAAAAACCTTTACTTCAGAACCCACTCCCCTGGCAGCCCTGACAGCATACTCGGCAACAGTTCCAGCTCCCAGGATAACCACTTCAGTGGGGGTAATTCCTGTTAACCCACCCAACATAACCCCTTTGCCGCCCCGCTGGTTGCTCAGGTACTCGGCTGCTATTAGCATACTGGTGGTGCCCGCAATGGCACTCATACTTCTTACCGCCGGGTAACAATTATGTTCATCCTGTATCTTTTCAAAGGCAATGGCTGTCACCTTTTTCCTCATCAAACTCCTGATGTATTTATCGTTGCAGTGTGTGAAAACCTGGAAGGAAGAGAGTAAAACCTGTCGCTCCTTCATCCATCCAATCTCCTCTTCGGTCGGGGGACTGATTTTCAAAATGATGTCGCAACCCCCAAATACATCCTGCCGGTTTTCGCATATGAACCCACCCCGTTCCGAGTAGTCCGTGTCGAGATAATTGGCTGCTTTCCCTGCTCCTGACTCCAGCATCACTTCATGTCCGTACCCGGTAAGGATTTCTACCGCTTCAGGGGTCAAGGTCACCCGGCTCTCCACCTGGTGATTTTCCGAAGGAATCCCGATTTTTAAGCTTTTCCGTTTGTTCTCTACCTCCAGCATCTCCTCCTGGGGCATTAATCCCTCTTTATGGATGTTAAATGCGGATGATTCTTTATTTTCCATTGCTCCTTCTGTTATTGGGGTAGCCTAAAATAAGACAATTCGTTAGCAATGTCAATTTTTGTATCAACGGACTGTCAGAATTGTATCAACCTGAATTCGTTTTCACCTACCACAATGTTCACCCTGAGTGCATCATCGGGAATCAGGATGTTGGCATTTTCGGGCCACTCGATCAGGCACAGCGACCCTGAATAGAAGTACTCTTCATAGCCCATATCAAAAAGCTCCTCCGGAGTCTCAATCCTGTAGAGGTCAAAATGAAAAATGGAGTCTCCCTCCGGAGTGAAGTATTCATTGACCAGCGAAAAGGTGGGGCTGTTCACTTCGACCGTGACCCCAAGATTCCGGCAGAGGGCCTGGATAAAGGTGGTCTTTCCGGCTCCCATCTCTCCGGAAAAAGCAATAACAGCAGCCTCTCCCGCTTCCTCAAGAAAACTCCTGGCAGCAGCATCAATTTCCTGCAGTGATGAAATAGTAATGGTTCTCATATTACCTGACCGGGGATAAAATGGAGAGAGGGATCAGCATCTCTTCCATGGAGATTCCACCGTGCTGGAATGTGTTCCTGTAGAGATTTACAAAATGGTTGTAATTGTTGGGATAAACCAGATAGTCATTATTCATGGCAAAGATGTAACTGGTTGTCACATTGGTTCTGGGCAGATGAACCTGCTCCGGCTGAACCACATCAAAAACCTCCTTCTGCTTATAGTTCAGATTCCTGCCTTGCTTGTACCGGAGATTGACCGATGTCTTCCTGTCACCAATCACCTTTACCGGATTGTTCACCCGTATAGCGCCATGATCTGTGGTAATAACCAGCTTGATATCATGTTGGCTAAGCAGTTTAAGCAATTCATAGAGATAGGAGTGCTGAAACCAGCTATTGACCAGCGAACGGTAGGACGATTCATCATAGGCCAGCTCCCTGATCATCTCCATCTCGGTACGGGAGTGGGAGAGCATATCCACAAAATTATAGACTACGATATTCAGATCATAATTGAGCAGGTCGCGGTAATTCTCCACCAGTTTCTTCCCGGCCCGCTGGTTGCTGATCTTCTCATAATTAAATGAGGCTCCCACCCCAAGTCGCTGCATCTGAATCCTGCACAGCTCCTCCTCGTGGGCATTTTTCCCCCCTTCATCATTTTCATCAATCCAGAGTTCGGGATGTTGACGCTGTATCTCGCCCGGCATCATCCCGGCAAACATGGCATTTCTTGCATACTGTGTAGAAGTAGGTAAGATACTGGAAAAGATGGTCTCTTCATCGGTTCTGTATAGTCCGTTCATCTCCTGCTCTATGATCTTCCACTGATCATAACGGAGGTTATCGATAACCACCACCATTACCTTCCCCTGATCCAGCAAAGGAAACACCTTGTTCATAAATACTCCTGGTGAGAGGAGAGGCTGGTCATCACCCTCCCCGGTAAACCAACCTTCGTAGTTATTGCGAATATACCTGGCAAACTCTTTGTTGGCTTCGCTCTTCTGCATATTCAGAACCTCTTCCATGCCCCCGGCACCACTGGCATCAAATTCCCTTTCCCAGAAAACAAGCCGTGAATAGATCTCTGTCCATTCACTGAAAGTAGATGCCGAATTGATCTGCATACCAATCTGGCTGAACTGCGACTGGTAACCGGAGGTCGTTTTCTGGGTAACCAGCCTTTTGGTGTCAATATTCTTCTTGATGGTCAGAAGAATCTGCTTGGGATTCACCGGTTTAATCAGATAATCTGAAATTTTACCTCCCAGCGCCTCATCCATTATATCCTCCTCCTCGCTCTTGGTAATCATCACCACCGGGGTCGAGGGGGTAACGGTTTTTATCCTTTCCAGAGTCTCCAGTCCCGATATTCCCGGCATATTTTCATCCAGAAAGATCAGGTCAAAATCGTTATCCTTCACCAGGTTTAATGCATCGGTTCCATTGGCTGCTGTTGTCACCTTATAATCCCTCTCTTCCAAAAAAAGGATATAGGGTTTCAGTAGATCAATTTCATCATCTGTCCAAAGAATATGTATCTGCCTGCTCATTACTCTTGCTCTATATAGTGTTTCTGGAAAAACAGGTAGTATGGTGTAAGCTCCTTCCTTTCCGAGAGAGTTCCAAAATTATCCCGGGATATGATCATCATCCTGTATTGCGAGAGAGCAATTCCAGCAAGGATCGATTCACGGTTCTCCACGATGTCCCGGAGATACCTGGTTGCTGCCTCAGCATTAATAAACAGTTTTACAACCAACACATTGTATGAGTCAACCATTTCGATCTGATCGATGGAGAGATCATATTGATTATAATGATCCAGGTTGTGGTTTAACAGATCAAAACTGACCTGGTTCACATTCTGACTGGAATGGATAGCCAGGAGCAGATAGTGTTCCTGAGAAGAATCGATTGCTGCATAGACCTCCTCAGCCTCAGCAACCTGATCGGCCTCCCTGATTTCCGGGAATTCCACATACATATAATCAATGATCTCCTGGGCCTGCAGACTCTCCTCTGTTGAAGGATGTTGTGAGATCAATGAGTCAAGTGCCACCTTCATCACCTCTTTCCCATCCAGTGCTCCCAGTGCCATGGCCCGTATATACTGAAACTTGGGAATAAGCGGATCGTCCGCATAAAGCACAAAGGCATTATCAGCACCGGTAATCACCCCGGTATAGTTTTTCTGTTGATAGAGTTTGAATATCCCTTCATAGTATCGCACCACAAGCATCTCCTCCTCTTCCAACTCCTTCAGGTAGTTGGGATTATTCAACAGCTTTGCATAATGCGACTCGGGATAGAGAACGGTGAGCTGATTGGCATAATATTTTGCCTCTGTGGGATTCTGAATATTGTTGTCTAATTCGTACAGGTAGTAGTATGCCGATGGACCGTGCCCTGATTCGGGATAACGTTTTATCAGCTCTTTGAAAGCTTTTATAGATTCGTCATAATCAAGCAGTTGCTCCTTATAGATCACCCCAATATTAAAGAGTGATTCCTCCAGTCTTCCATCGGAAATCTCCATAGCAGAATCGGTCAATGGGATTGTGACCAGGTAAAACTCCCGCGTTTTATTGTTTAAAACGGGGGTGCTGCCACCTCCTTCAAGGGTATCCGCTTCAGCCACCTGCTCCAGGTTAAGCTCGGAGAGTGTACGCTTGCTTTTTCTTCTCCAGTTATCCTCCAGGGTACGTTCCCCCCACTTCATTCTGAACTCGGGCTGACCAAAACTTTTGGCATTCAGATTATAGAAATACCACTGACCACCCTGTTGACCTTCCCTTCCTCCTGAAGTCTGGTTACTGCCATAAAGCATCGACTGGTTAAAGGCCAGTTCCTGCATAGCCTGCTGCTCAGCAAGCCGGGCCTCCTCCTCCTCCTTTATCACCTCTTCAATAATACCATCGATAATGGCCAGTCGCTGCTCTTCAGGCAGGGCCGCCAGCATCTGAACACTATCCTCCAGTTCGTAGGTAGAGACATTGTAGACCAGATCATCCAGACTCGCCGAAAGTGATGCCAGTCCGGCATAACCGGGATAGTCCCTGTCCAGGAAAGAGACAGCAGAATCGTAATAGGCAGCAGAAAGTATATAGTCGGGTGTTTCGTAAAAGATCTCTGCCAGGGTAAGTGAGGAGTATCCTTTCTGATACTGGTTCTGAATGCTGGTTGAGACCGACAACTGGTAGTACTCTATAGCTTCATCCCTCGCACCCTCTTCCATGGCAATATTTCCCAGTGCAAAATATATCTGATCCTTATACTCCATGTTCTTGCTGTCTCTCAACATTTTCCTGAGCAGTTTCTTCAGATCATTACTGCTGGTTTTGCCCGATTCAAAAACCTCGGCCATGCTCACACGTGCATTAAATGCCATTTCGTAAGGAGGGTTGTATCTTGTTACCCGTTTGTACTTTGCAAGTGCCAGGTTGTTCTGGTCGGAGGCTTCATAGAGTTGAGCCAAAATATAGGTATACCTTATTTTATCCTCCTTGGAAACTCCTTTCTGCTCCATGGCCAGTTCCAGCTGCTCAGCGGCCACAGGGTACTCCTGGTTTTTAAGATGGAGCTGTGATCTGGTGGTATGGTATGTTCTGAGGTACTCTTTCGGTAGTGTTGCCTCATCCGCGAGAGCAATCAGAATCCGTTCAGCCTCTCTCTCTTCACCAATCATGATATAGGCACGGCTCAGCCAGATCATGGCCAGGTAGCGAACCTCCTCATCGGGGAAGGTAACCATGATATGCTTGAATGTTTCAGCGGCCAGGAAAAACTCACCCTGGTACATATAGGCCTTACCCATGAGCATGTATGAATCATCGACCCACTTATTGTACTCGTTTTTATCGTAGAATGCCCTGTCTTTAGCAGACTGGTTTCCCTCCTTTACCTTGGGTTTGGCAGTGATGGAATGGACAGTGATTACCTTGGTAGCCTTGTCGATGGCCCGCTTCATATCGCTTGACACAGCTGAATTCACCGCCTCATTCTCGTAAAGAAACAGGTCAAGAATATGATTATAATTGTTCTTAACAGAATTGTTGGCTTTCTCTATGCCCCGTTTATAACTTTCATTCCCGTTAAAATAGACGTTGTAATGGGAGGTGAGGTTGTGATAGTTCCTGGACAATGAAGTGTTCTTCTCCACGGAGCATGATACAAGGCCGTAGATAAAAGGGAGGGCCAAAACCACCCAGTATATGGTCTTCCGGGAAAGCAAATCAGTCCAGTTATGACAAGTTTATGTCAGGTTCTTACAAATAATTAACTGGTTTTGATATAAGTTATTTTATCAACTTAGAAAAAAACCGCCTAACCATTCACATCCACCACCTCTTTTATCTCGGGAACCTCCTTTTTTACAGCTATCTCAACACCGGCTTTCAGAGTCTGTACACTGAACGGACAGCCATTACATGCCCCTTTCAGCTCTACCCTGACCACCATATCGTCTGTAATATCTACCATGACGATATCACCACCATCTGCAACCAGGTAGGGTCGAATCTTTTCCAATGCCTTTTCGACGCGTTCTTTAATCGCTTCCATTATTCCATTTTATTATTTTGTTGTGATCTCCACCTTTTGGGTTGGCCCCTGCTCTGCATTCCGTCTTTTCAGTGCATTTTCAACCTCCCTGGAGAGAAGCCGGAATGCCTCACCGGATTGATTATCTGCTGAAAGGGCAACAGGTTTTCCGGAATCGCCCGATTCCCTGATTCCCTGAACGATGGGCACCTGTCCCAGCAGAGGAATCCCCATCTTTTCGGCCAGTTTCTTACAACCCTCTTTCCCAAAAATATAATACCTGTTATCGGGCAGTTCCTCGGGAGTAAACCACGACATATTCTCCACAAGACCAAGTACCGGTACATTGATCTTCTCTCCGGCAAACATGTTGATTCCTTTAATCACATCGGCCAGGGCCACCTCCTGCGGTGTGCTTACAATCACCACTCCCGTGACCGGGACCTCCTGTACCATGGTCAGGTGTACATCACCTGTGCCCGGTGGCAGGTCGATCAACAGGTAATCCAACTCGCCCCAGTCGCCCTGGGAAATCAGCTGCTTCAATGCGCTGGTGGCCATGGGACCTCGCCAGATTACCGCATCTTCCGGCTTTATAAAAAATCCAACCGACAATAACTTTACCCCGTACTTTTCAATGGGTATGATCCATTCCACACCGTCCTCAGTATGGGCCGAGGGACGGTCGCTTTCTACCCCAAACATCTTGGGTATGGAGGGGCCATACACATCTGCATCAATCAGTCCCACACTTGCACCTGATTGTGCCAGTGCCACAGCAAGGTTGGCTGCCACAGTAGATTTACCCACACCACCTTTCCCCGATGCTATAGCAATAATATTTTTCACATAAGGTAAAACTTCACGTTGTGGCGGAGGGTCCGGAACCAATACCTGAATATGCCCCTTCTGCAGGGACTCCTCACCAAATGTTCCATTGACAGCCCTCATGCACGCCTTTTTTATGGATTGAATAAAGGGATCATTGGCCCTGCCAAACTGCAAACCGATCCATAATTCACCCTCCCGGTATGTCACCTCGGTAACCATCCCCGATGATACGATGTCCTCTTTTGTTTCAGGGTGACGAATTTTTTCCAATACCTCCAGAATTTTCTCCTTCTGTATCTCCATCATTCACTCAAAAATTAATTGCCCAAAGATAGCTTTTTTTATTTAGATTAAGTATTCATAGGCCCAGTTCTTCCACTGGGTCCCAGAACATATCCTCCAGATTTACTATGCGGTTTTCCTCGATAATGGCACCTTCATTTTCAAGCATCTCCTGCATCAGTCTGGTCCCCTCAAAATGGTGCTTCCCGGTCAGCATTCCCACCCTGTTAACCACCCGGTGTGCAGGGATATATTGAGGTGATGTATGGCTCTGGTTCATGGCCCAGCCCACCATCCTGGCAGCACCCGGCGACCCCAGGTACCGTGCAATGGCCCCGTATGTGGTTACCCTGCCATAAGGAACCATCCTTGTCACATCATAAACTCGCTGAAAGAAACCTCTATTCTGAGTCATCGGTCAACGCCCTGATCTCCTTTCCGGCAGGAAGCCTGAAACGGATATAGTTAATTTTAGTGCCTTCGGCCAGAAAGCGCTTTTCGTAATAGGTCTGGATTGTTACTATCTCATCATTCCACCCTTCATGGTACACATCTGTTGAATTTTGCTCCACCGGCATGTTGTTAAAACGGACCAGCTCCAGGGTGTCGTTATAGAATTGGAGGTTGTCGGTTTTCAAATGAACCATGCCCCCATCTTTGAGGAATGCCCTGTAGCTGTTCAAAAAGTGGGCGCCGGAGAGGCGCTTTTTTTGCCTATGTCTCTTCTCCTGTGGATCGGGAAAGGTGATCCAGATCTCATCGACCTCATTCCGGGAAAAAAAAGAGTTGATGAAATCGATTCGTGTGCGTAAAAAAGCCACATTCGTCAGGCCCTCATCCTGGGCAGCTTTTGCCCCTGTCCATATTCGGGCTCCTTTGATATCCAGCCCCATAAAGTTCTTCTCCGGATAGTTCCTGGCCAATCCAACGGTATATTCACCCTTCCCGCAACCCAGCTCCAGGATCAATGGATGATCGTTCCCGAAAACATCCCTGCACCACTTTCCTTTCAGGTGATGATCCCTGCCAAAAACCTCTTCCAAAGGAGGTTGAAAAACCCTTTCAAGACTCTCCAACTCCCTGAATCTGAAAAGTTTCTTCTTTCCCAAGACGGTTATGGATTGATACGTTCGATTCGGACTCCCAGATCGGTCACTGGGAGTTCCGGTTGTCTCATGGCCTGTTCAAGGGTAAAGACATAGGTGCCCGGGATCCGAAACTGGGTCTGCCTCCTGTAAAGCAGCATTAACTCCCTGATGTTACCGTTCCCCTTACCTGTCCACTCCCCATCCGGGGTAGCCAGGACCATATTGATGGTATCGGTCAGGTGCTGTCCCGAAGGGCTTTTCACATGAACAAACATATAGAGGTTGCTCAGGGGATAGTCCACAGTATGACGTACCTGAATATAGATGTTGTGCATAGAGAGCGTATCGGAAATACCGGCTTTGAACTCCATGGCATCCTGCCATCTCCACACCCCCTTGTCCGTTCGCTTATACTGGTCGTAAACCATACCTGAATCGCACGACAAGGTTTGCAGCAGAAGTAGCGTAACAGAAATAAGGATTGGATATCTCATCAATTTTTTCGGTAATTTCTGGGAGGTCTCTGTCTCTTCTTTCTCTTTCTGGATTTCTCCTTTTCAAAACGTGTTAGAGATCCCTGTCCGGCCCCATTGGTATATTCCAGGCTTTCCGGTCTGTCAGGGATGATGATCTCAATCAGTTCATCGGGAACTTTTCCGTTTCTGTTCATTGCCTGTACCTCCAACACCCGCTCGGTAGGAACCGGTATCAGAGCCTGGCCACCGCCATTCCCGGTTCCGTACCACATTATACCACGGTAAACATCCGTTTTCAGGTGATACGCCTCACCCTGTTTTGTCTTCAGGACGGTACCGGTATCAGGAAAATGCTTTCGTGCATCCTCATAACCGGCCAGTTCATAATTGAGGCAACATTTTAGTTTGCCACACTGTCCTGCAAGTTTCTGCGGATTCAGTGCCACCTCCTGCACACGAGCCGAATGAGTGCTCACCGAGACAAAGTTGGTAACGAATGTTGAACAGCAAAGCTCCCTTCCACAGGTACCAATCCCGCCGATCCTTCCCGCCTCCTGCCTGGCGCCAATCTGTTTCATCTCTATACGGATCCTGAATGATTCCGCCAGTACCTTGATCAGTTCCCTGAAATCGACACGTTCATCGGCAATATAGTAGAAGATGGCCTTGGTACCATCGCCCTGGTACTCTACATCCCCAATCTTCATGTTCAATCCCAGGTCCGTAGCCATCTTTCTGCTCCGGAGCATGGTATCCTCCTCCTGGTGGATGGCCTCCTTCCATTTATCAATATCCACCTGTTTTGCCTTGCGGTAAACCTTCTTTAGCTCTTCCCTGTTTCCATGATATTTTGTCTTCTCGCGATGCTTCTCAACAATCTCCCCTGCAAGTGAAATAATCCCGATATCGTGCCCGGGCGATGCTTCCACAGCTACAATATCACCCCTCTTCAGTCTCAGTTCATTTACATTTCTGTAAAAACCCTTTCTTGTGTTTTTAAACCGCACCTCAATCACATCGGGAATATCCAGTCCAGACATTTCCCTCAACCAGTTGTAGGATTCAAGTTTGGAACAGCTTCCAAAATAGGAATCGATCTTTTCCAGGTTCTCTTCATTGACCTCCAACTGTTTTTCTTTACAGCAACCTCTCGCTCTCAGGCTTTCCATAGTGCAAAAATAGAGATTCAGTTCTTAAATCAAAACAGGATCAGTCAGCTGCAGGAACTTTCTGCATCAACAGTCTGATCACCCTGATCGAAAGATCCATCAGTATGATCCTGGGATTGCCATTGGCCTCGATATGATTTCCAGCCAGTGTAAAGGCCTCTGCTAAAGCATGTACATTTCCTTCATGAATGAAGGGGCTGAACCTTTTTGAGAATTCAGACTCCTTTGCCGACATATAGTTCAGGGTATCATTCTCCATATGAAGCATGAAATTCTCCCGAAGCAGGCGCAACGAATAGTCGATCAGCTGCTTCTGCCTCTCCCGGCCCACTCCTGCCACACGCTCTACCCAACCATTGATCTGGATAATATCCCTTGCATAACAGAGCCTCATCACTTCGGTAAACAGTTCAAAATGATGGAGCTCCATTTCATCCTGACGCAGGGTCTGCAGGGCATTGCTAAAGCTGCCATTTGCTCGTTGAACGGCATCTTCAACCAGTTGCTGATCTGCCTGCTCATATTGCATCAAACCCTCCCGGATGTCTGCTTCAGAAACAGGAGGAACATGAAACAACTGGGTCCGGCTCAGAATGGTGGCCAGAATTTTGTCTGTATGTTCAGATACCATCAGAATCAATGTCTTTTCAGGCGGCTCTTCAATTAATTTCAGCAGCTTATTGGCAGCGGGCTGATTCATCTTCTCAGGCAGCCAGATCACAACCATTCTATAATCCGATTCATACGGCTTAAAGCCCAGTTTCCGGATAATGGTTTCGCTCTCCTTTACATTGATAATACCCTGCTTGTTCTCAGCTCCAAGGGATTCGTACCACTGGCTCTCCGTAAGGTAAAAATCGGCAAGCAGTGCCTCCCTCCACGCTGCAGCATAATCATCACTTACCGGAGGAGCCGACATACTGCCAGTTTTCAATACCGGGACCACAAAATGGAGATCGGGGTGAACCAGCTTTCCAAACTTGATGCAGGATGGACAGACTCCACAGGAATCATCTTTCTGCCTGTCGTTACATGCAAGATACTGTGCCATGGCCACCGCAAGAGTCAACTTTCCTGTACCCTCCGGCCCAAACAACATCAATGCATGGGGAGTGCGGTCGTCCCGAACCAATCTAAGGAGTTTCTCTTTTACCTCCTGTTGTCCTATGATCTCTTTAAACAACATTGTCCTTACAAACTGTAAATGTAGAATTTCTTTTTTACCTTTGAGATTCCTTACCGCCACTGAACAGTGTTACTTAAAATTTATAGATATGCAAATAATTGATAATTATAGCTTTGCAGGAAAGAAAGTGATCATCAGAGTTGATTTTAATGTGCCTCTGAGTGCCCAGTACGAGGTGACCGATAACACCAGGATTCGGGGGGCGCTGCCCACCATCAAAAAGGTGCTGCAGGATGGCGGATCGGCCATTCTGATGTCACACCTTGGCCGTCCGAAATCCGGTCCGGAAGAGAAGTTTTCCCTGAAGCATGTGATTCCTGCCCTTTCGGAACTCCTGGGAATAGATATCCAGTTTGCCAATGATTGTATGGGTGAAGAGGCTGTCAACAAATCGGCCGCCCTGAAACCTGGTGAAGTACTGCTGCTGGAAAACCTTCGTTTCTACACAGCCGAGAATAAAGTCAAGAGCGACGATGAAAAAGCTGCCACCAGGGTATTTGCAGAGAAGCTCTCTACCTATGCCGATGTCTATGTAAATGATGCATTTGGCACCGCGCACCGCGCGCACGCCTCAACCACTGTGATAGCTGACTTTTTCGATGAAGGATCCAGGATGTTTGGTTTCCTGATCAACAAAGAGATTGAGGCCATGGACAAGGTACTTCATCATTCTGAAATGCCGATGACAGCCATTATGGGCGGCGCCAAGGTATCTGATAAGATCCAGGTGATCGAGAACCTGCTCGACAAGGTGGATAACCTGATTATCGGCGGGGGTATGACCTACACCTTTATCAAAGCAAGGGGCGGTGAAATCGGAAACTCACTATGCGAAGAGGACAAACTGGATGTGGCTGCCGACCTGATAAAAAAGGCCGAGGCCAAAGGGGTAAAGCTGATTCTTCCGGTTGACCAGGTACTGGCCGATAAATTTGATAACGATGCCCATACTGAAGGTGCCGACATTGACAGCGGAAAGGCCGGATTTATGGGTCTCGATATCGGACCAAAATCCATCCAGCAGTTAAGCGAGGTGATCATGAACTCCAAAACTATTCTCTGGAACGGTCCCATGGGTGTCTTTGAAATGCCCAATTTCCAGAAAGGAACCGTGAGTATCGCACAGACCATTGCCGAATCGACTGCAAAAGGAGCTTTCAGCCTGGTGGGCGGAGGCGACTCTGTGGCAGCTATAAATAAATTTGGACTGGCCGACAAGGTGAGTTATGTATCCACCGGCGGCGGAGCCATGCTGGAGTATATTGAAGGCAAGGTACTGCCTGGCATCAAGGCCATCAGGGGATAAGATATGGACCAGGCTTTTGTAGAGGACATATTTAAGATAAGCGATCACAGAACCTTCAGGGCCACTGCCCTGGAGGTTTTTCATTATCAGGCGAAGCATACTCCTGTGTACAGGGATTACCTGGCTGCCCTCGGGGCAGATCCTTCCCGGATTAAGGAGCCGGAAGAGATCCCCTTTCTTCCCATTGAATTCTTTAAATCACACACCGTTATTGGAGAGGGGAAAAATGCCGAAGTGATCTTCGAAAGCAGCGGTACCACGGGAACGACTCCCTCCAGGCACCATGTGGCAGATACCGGTCTCTACCGGGAAAGCTTTACACGCGGGTTCCGGAAGTTCTATGGTGATCCCGGACAATACTGCATCCTGGCCCTGCTCCCCTCTTACCTGGAACGCAAAGATTCCTCCCTGGTACATATGATGGAGTATCTGATCGGGCAGTCGGGACACCCCGAGAGTGGATTCTACCTGGACGACCTGGAGGAACTTGCATCCATCCTGAAAAAGCGGAATGAGGACCGGCAACCCACCCTGCTGGTGGGGGTCAGTTTTGCACTGCTGGACCTGGCAGAACGTTACCCGTTGCCACTTGGCAGTCATATCACAGTGATGGAGACCGGGGGCATGAAGGGGCGCCGGAAGGAGATGATCAGAGGTGAGCTGCACGCAGCGCTAAAAGAGGCTTTTGGTGTCAGCGGCATTCATTCCGAATATGGGATGACCGAACTGCTCTCCCAGGCATACTCCGGCGGTGAAGGGCGATTCCGCTCTCCCCCGTGGATGAAGGTCCTGGTCCGCGATCCCAACGATCCGCTCTCCCTGCTCTCCAGCGGCCAGTCCGGCGGTATCAATATCATAGACCTGGCAAATATATACAGCTGCTCCTTTATTGCCACAGGGGATCTTGGTAAAGTTTATGATGATGGAAGCTTTGAAGTGCTGGGCCGTTACGACCACTCCGATATAAGGGGGTGTAACCTGCTGATATCCTAAATTCATTGCTTCGAACAAGGTATTAAACCTTCATAATTTTCAAGTGATGGTTCCGTTTCATAAATTTACTGCATGAAAACACGGTTTTCAACAATGCTGTTTTTATTCTTATTATCTCCATTCATATTCCTTGGATGCCACAAGGAAGACGATTACCTTCCCGGGCTGTCAGGCAATATGGTCGGCTACATCTATACATTCGATGAGTTTGGAAATCTGCTGGTTGATCATAGTCATGTTAAAGTCACTGCCATTGGGATGGATCAAACCTATAGCAGACATTCAGATGTCACGGGAAGATTCGAGCTGGAGGAGGTCCCCACCGGGACCTTTGAATTGCATTTTGAAAAAGAGGGATTCGGGGTGCTGAAACAGTTTGGTGTGCAACACCTGGGGGGAAAGCCTACCATTCTGTTAAACAACCGAAGTGAAGAAGAAGCCTATTTTCTTTATGAAATGCCAGCATCCATCATTGACCATCTCAAGATCGTAAATGATAGCATGTCCTGTGAATTTAGCTTTGCCATTATTCCGAATCCTTCCACTTCCTTTCTCCTAAAAGTCTTTTTTTCAAGCTCGGACCATTTCACAAGACATAATGCCGAGTATATTGAAGATGTTAGAATCTGGCAAAGGGACGGGAATTATTGGGGAAAGTTCTATTTCAATGAAACCCCTTCCAGTCCCGGTGAAACAGTCTACTATAAAGCCTGCCGCTTTACTATTCCAGGTGTTATCCGGCCGCCATATCAAAATTGGAACGTATATGGTGTGGACACTTACTTCGATTATGAACTCAATGAAACCATATATCCCAACCTAGGTGATGAATCTGAACAGTATTCTTTTACTTTTCCGGAATAGAGCCATCCTTCTGACTGGGATCGTCTTATGGACCCTCACAAGCTCCTGTGAAGAGCTCCCGGAGCCTTTGTTCACCAATAGTGTGATCCACGGGAATATTGATCTCTATGATAGCTATGATGAAGCTCTGGAAAATATCAGCATTACCGCCCAGGGACCCTATGAGAAAAAGAAGGGTCTTACCGATAGCAACGGGGACTACCAGATCACCGGATTGGGGAACGGCACCTACGAACTGGAATTCAGCAAGGAAGGATACGGAACTAAATACCAGTATGGAATCCAGCTCTTCGGCAATGATACAGTTAGAGTGAGGGACGAACTATATAAAAGAATGACCGGGCTTAAGCTGCCCACCCTTTATGAAATACATACCCAGGATACCTATTCCTGGCTGAGTGAAAAAAAGATCGTTATAACCACCAGCAGGAGCCAGGGTGAGATACCTGCCCGGGTATTTATGTCAGAGGACGATGGTGTCAGCTATAATAATTTCCAGTGGACCAGCAATGCACGTACACTAAAACGGAACGGCTTTGATAAGCTCATGCTGATCGTTGATAACCTGCCTTTCGATAGCGGCAAGAAAGTTTATCTGAGAGTCTACATATGCAACCCTGATGAACATTGGGGCTATTTTAACAAATACACGGGTATGCTGACTTTTTCAACTCTGGAAAAAGACGAGCATTCTTCGCTGATGAGTTTTACAATGCCCTGACCATGATAAAAGCTACAACAATATGGAATATCTTATTGCTTTGCTGGCTAACTGCAGCTTGTGAAAAAGCAGATCCGGACCTTCTTAGCGGAGATATCGCGGGGATGGTTAAAGTATATGATGAAAACAATTATCTCTTGGAAGATATGACCGGCGTTCAGCTTAGTTTGACCGACGAAACATTCACAGCCCAAACCAGTACCGATCCGTCCGGCAAGTTCCTTTTCGAAGATGTAGACTATGGGAATTATCAGATCGATCTTGAAATGGCAGGGTATATCAAAACATATAGGGATTACACCCTTCACCACCTGGGGGGCTACAGCCCCACGATGGTGGAATACAGACTTTATGAAGTTCCCAAATTTGAGACACGTATAGACAGTATCAGGTACAATGGAAAATATGGAAGATCCGATATTTATGTGAATCTCAAGGAGCTTTCCGGCATACCAAAAATTGCCTATATCTTCTGGTGTTTCTTCAGTAATACACCAGATGTGTCAAATGAACAGTTTGTCGCAAAAAATAGTGGATGGATGTGGTCTCCAGAGCTAGATGGCCTACTGACAGAAATCAGCGTAGATATATGGGACATGCGATTCGATCAATTAGTATCCGATACCATTTACCTCTGTGTGTATCCCCAGGCCTGGGGACAGGGATATTATGACTCTTATCCTGAATCACTGGGGAAAGCTTCCAATGTAATCAGTTTTGTGGCTGAATAGATCCTAGGTCCAGTTTATCAAATCTTTTGTATGAGCGTATAGACCTACCTTACTGATAATGTCCTTGAGGCTTGTACAGGTATTTGCATGCTTTTCTTCAATGTCAACCTTGATGGCCTCAAGTTCCGGGTTTTTTTCCAGGGAACAGTTTCCGCTTTCAAACAAGCCGGTTAAGCGTTGCATGGTATGGATGATAAACCGGTTTGATTCCACTACCAGGATTCTTAACTCTTCTGACAGATTCTGAATCCCTTCCGGAACTCCGTAGAAAAAGGTATAAACAGCCAGATAATTCACTGCCCATTTAGTCAGATTCGTTGCTCCATCGGCACCGTGGAACCATGAAGCGAAACAATCGCTTACAAATGCATACATATCATTCATGGATGCTTCATGGAAGTCATAATCAAGAAAACCCGGTCGCCCTTTCAATCTCCCTGCCAAACGCAACTCCTTTTCTACTTTTGTTTCCAGATAGGGCATCATTTTTAAAAAGGATACCGGCAAATATCCATCGCCGCAGATCTGTGCCAGGAATGCCAGGTTATCATTTATTGAGTTGTATGTTGAATCGGGATGAAACAGCATGAATCCATAATCCACGGCAATACCAAGGTCCTTTAAAATTTCGATCCCCCGGATATTATCTGCAACTGTCAGTCGCTTATTCATTCGAATCAGGCCCTCATCCGTGCCATTTTCAATCCCCAGATAGACCTTAAACAAACCATATTGCTTCATCATTCCAAACAAATCATCGTCTACCTCATCCGACCTGCAGTTAATTTTCCACATGACCTTACCTGCCAGATCTCTCTCCTCCAATGACCTGCAGAATGTGTCTATCCATTGGCTGTTCCTGCTAACCGCAACAGGAAAATCATCATCCTGAAACAGAAATATGGAACAATCGTGTTCTTTATACAGATGTTCCATCTCATTGACCACCATTTCAGGTTTTCTGATCCGCTTTACAGGACCTGGAGGCTGGCCGTAGAATGCTCTGATGTCGCAAAAGGCACAATTATACACACAACCCCTTCCGGCAATAAGGGTTGCATATTTTTTCTCCAGTGCAAACTCCTTTAGCCCGGAACGGAACGGAAATGGGAAAGAATCCAGATCGGGCTCAAGGGCACTGAGGGTGGTATGCACCACTTCCCCTTCCTTCATAAATGATATACTGTGAATCCCGGTCCACTCTTTTTGTTGTTGAAGACAATTCATCAGTTCCAGAATCGTATGTTCTC